>NZ_OY781982.1:600000-900000 GCF_963677565.1 uncultured Draconibacterium sp.
AGCAGCAATCTTTGTCCAGAAATTATTAACCGGATCATATTTCCAAAAATCGTTCAAACGATCATCGCCATCATAGCCCAAACCGATATAGGCGATATCATTTATCTGGAAACAAACAGCATCAGTGCGGGGCACACCATCAAAATCCGACATCTCCCACCAATCGCCGTCAGTAATCTCATCATCGTCGTCGTTGGTACACGAAACCAGCGTTGCCAGTACAATAAATAAAAAATATAAAAGAATGTTTTTTCCTGTCTTCATCATAACTAAAAAATTATTTTAATTGTTCAATTCTGTCAGGCAAACCTAAGTCTGTTTGCAGTGATAAAAAAGGAATTTGGACTACACGGGAAAAAGTGTAGATTAACCGCTATTTTTTATCGTTTATCGCCGAATTATTCATGATTCTCCCGCATTTTATCGTTAAAAAGTTTTAAAAGAAATAGATTCCACCGAATGGTCTGTAACAATGCCTGATTGGTATATAATCTTTTACCGTACGGCATTTCTTTTCTTCATTTGAAACCGAAAACAGAAAAATTACAATGAAGAAAAAAGCAATTATAGTCCTTATTGGCTGGTTATTTTTATTGTCGTGCCACGATGATGAATCGTTAATGGTTTCGCTTGGCGACAATTATATAAACAACCAAACAAACGTTGCACTTATCGATACCATACAAGTCCTTTTATCAACTGTAAAAATCGATTCAATCCCCACTTCTGAAGGCGACTATTTATTATGCGGCAGTTACACCGATGCTGATTTAGGAAGCATACGTGCCACTGCTTATGCGCAAATTGGAATGTCATCTGCCGATATCGATGACGATGAGATTTTTGACTCGATAGTATTTTGTGCGAATTACAGCGGAATGGCTTATGGCGACACACTTTTACCACAAACATTTAAAGTGCATCGCGTACGAGAAGACATTGATCCAAGCGACGATTACGACGCCGAACCTTACCTTTATAATACCACTACCTTCAGATACGATGAAATTCCTTTGGGATCTAAAACAATCGTTCCGAAACCCAATTTCCACGATACACTGGCCATTCGGTTGAATGATGAACTTGGATTGGAGTTTCTGTCCTACCTTCGTGATGAAGATGAAGAATTGGAATCGTTAAGTGAATTCCTGAATTATTTTCAGGGTGTAGCATTGGTTCCGGGAGATGAGAACAATTCGATACTAAGTTTTGAAGCCGATTCATCCTTTCATATAAGACTCTATACCCACATTATTAAAGAAACCAAAATAAATAAGTCATACACATTTGTTTATCAAAGTACATCACACAATCATTTTAATAATGTTAGCAACGATGTTAGTGGCATGGAGCTGAAACAGGCAACTACGCAAACAGAGGAAATTTCTTCGAAACTGTTAAACAAACGATCTTTCCTTCAGGGTAGTTTGGGTTATACAACGCGAATCGATTTCCCGGGTATCAGTAAAATTCTGGAGGTAGAATATAAAAATATATTATACAAAGCGGAATTGGTACTTAAACCACTATCCGGCACCTATAAAAATGAAGGAGAACTTCCTGAAGAACTCATTTTGTATACTACCGACAAAAAAAATAATGTATTGTCGGAAGTAACCGACGAGAATGATTATTCTATTTCTGCTACCTTTTATTACGACGAATTTTACGACGATTATACGCAATACGTTTTCGACATTACAGACTTTATTTACAACGAGTTAAGCGATGGCTACGTTGATCCGGAAGACGGATTGCTGGTGATGTTACCCGAAGCAGAATATGGCGGTACACTCGACAACGTAGTTTTCGATGCCCGCTCGCTTTCCAACTACCGTCCTACCTTAAACCTGTACTATGTTTTTTACGAATAGCCAACAGGCTTAAATTGAATAAAATGAACAGATTAATTTCTATTGCTTACATAAGAATCTTTTATATAGTTCTATTGATTTTACCTTTTTTAGGGAATGCACAAAATACGGTATCGCCCTACTCTATTTTTGGACCGGGAGAAATTCGTAGTGGTGGTTTTGGAGCCAACTTAGGCATGGGTGGAACCGGTATTGCGCTCGAATCGGATAATAACCTGAATGCGCTCAATCCGGCTTCTTACGCCGGAATGGATAGCCTGAAACTGATATTTGAGTTCGGACTTCAGGGAAAAGCATACAACATCATCAATTCCAACCAATCACTTTCGGGGTTTGAGGCAAACCTTGCCTATTTTGCCTTGGGTTTTAAATACACAAAATTCATGGCCGGCTCATTTGGGATGATGCCATTTAGTACGGTTGGTTATTCCATCAACCGGGCAAACTATATTGAAGGTACCAATGAGCAATATACCTCCAACTATGTTGGAAGCGGAGGAATTACCCGCTTTTACTTTGCCAATGCCATTAAACTGCTAAAAAAATTATCACTTGGAATAAATACTTCTTACCTGTTTGGCCCGCTCATTCAGGAAGAATACATAACAGGCTCGACACTTGTTCCGGAGATGATGATTGAACGAAAGGACTTTCTCAGAAGTTTTTACTTCGATTTTGGTCTGCAATATCAATTCAGCACAGCAAATACCAACTACTCATTTGGACTAACTTATGCACCCGAGCAAAGCCTGAGTTCAAAACATATTGTTACAGCGTACGACAGCGACTACTCGATTATTCAAGGACAACAGTACAACACAGAATACCTGGTTATTCCGCAGATTTTTGGTGCTGGTATTGGCTTAACTCGCGATCGTTTAAAACTGGCTTTTGATTACACTTTTCAGCAATGGAGCAATGTCGAGTACCCTATACAGGCCGAAGAATTTAGCGATTCGCACCGGTTCTCGCTGGGAATTGAAACCAATCCCTGGGAACGCCGCGCGATTAATCCCGGATTTAAGAACTGGACCTACCGAATGGGATACAGTCACGAATCGTCGTACCTGAAATTTGGAAATACCACATTGGGAAGCAATGCATTTACCGTTGGAGCCGGAATTCCTTTGTACGGAGCAATCTCGAATATGGATTTTTCGATAACGCGGGGAACTTACGGAAGCAACGCCGGACACCTTACAAAAGAAAAATACCTGCTTTTCAATATTGGATTTAGCCTGAATGAAATAGCGTTTATGAAACGGGTTATTGATTAATAAAATAAGCCAGAAATGCACAAAGTGCTGAATGATGAATATTGATTAACGATTGCAGATTTATGATCGTTAAAAGCACGGCAAACAATATTACAACTTTTAATAAATGAAGTTGAATTTTGAGATAAAAAAGAAAATGCAAATATTATCAGATACGCAATTCTTCCATACGCTGGCTAAAAACCGAACGATAACTTTCCCCAATCGGTATAAATTTATCTTTTATCATTACCTGGGTTTTGTTGATGGCATTGATATGATCGAGGCCAACAATGTAAGACTTGTGCACTCTCGAAAAACGATCGGAAGGCAGGTTTTGCTGGAGTCTTTTTAATGAATTTAGCGTAATAACCGGTTTGTTATTCCCTGAAGTATAAATTTTAATGTAGTCTTTTAATCCCTCGATGTATAAAATATTATTCAGCTTAATCAGAATGGTTTTATAGTCGGTTTTTACCAGGATTGTTTTATGGCCGGCATCCTGATGTTCCGGTTCCTGAACGAATTCAGGTCTTTTTACTTCCGATGCGCTACACTCGTAGGCTTTATTCGCAGTTTTCAGAAAACGATCGAAGCTCAATGGTTTTAAAAGAAAGTCAAGTGCATTCAAATTATAACCTTCAACCGCCAACTCAGGTTTGTCGGATACAAACACAAAAAGTGGTTTCTGATCGAGGCTTTTTATAAAATCGATACCTGAAACTTTTGATAAAACAGTATCAACAAATACAATATCTATTTTTTCTCTTCGCAGAATTTCGTATGCATCAAAAACCGATGAACAATATGATACCAAGTGAAAATAAGGTACCATATTTACCATCTCTCTTAACGGACTTTGCGCATGAGGTTTTTCAAGTATAATACAATTCATTTCTCCAGTGGTTTTCAGTTTTTTGTTTGGCATTGCGACATTGAAAGTTTGGCAATGCAATTTATGAACTAATACAGGCATTTTCCTATATACCACACCCCAAAAAAACTTAAGATGTTTTAACAGGTGTTAATCGTTATGTTATTCAGGCCAAAAACTTACTTCGAATGATTTCCGTTAGTGGAAAAAACAATCCGCCTGGGTAGGCGGATTGTGAACCAAACTGTTTCTAGTCTTCGGCCTCTGCCTGAAAACATTTATAATACAGGCAAGGTAATTTTCACCCTACCCTTTTTTCTAAAAAACTTAATTTTTCCCGGTTTCGATGATCAACGGCGTTACTTAAAACGGCAAAAGCACAAATCCTCTTCAATAAGAAGAAATGTACTTTTGCACAAGTAGAGTACTTTCGGTCTTATGTTCTACTTTTCTGTTTAACTAAACCTTTCTATGAAGTTTTTAAATGCTTATACTGGTATTACAAACCCAAGCTGAAATACCCTACTGCAAATACAAAATTTCTGTTCAAAAACTGAAATTGACAAAAAAGTTAAGTGTAATGTCCTGAGCTTTTATGGGTGTTGTTTCAATAAAATTCTCGCCCTGGAAATCGAATTCACGAACAAATACTCCCAGGTAGTTTTCAGTATTAAAGGCATTTAACAGCGACAATCCGGGTTTGATATTTACCATTTTTATATTGAAATTATAATTAGCCGAAAGATCAACCCTAAAATAATCGGGCAAGCGTTTATAAACACGTGTTACGTTAAAATCATCGTCTTTCTCTGTCGATTCAACATACGGATGCCCTGTGGTGTACTGCATAACGCCCGAAAAATTCCATCGCTTATACGACAGCATGTTGGTCCATTTTAATTCGTGCGTTTGATCAAATAATGCTGGGATATCGGCTCCATCATTAATCTCATCGAAGTTACGGATAGATTTACTCAATGAATAAGCTACCCAGCTACTAAAATTTGCAGCCTGATATTTGGCTAAAAAATCAATCCCGTATGCTTTACCATCGCCGGCAATAAATAGACTCAAAGGCTCTTCACCTGGCTCTACCGAAAGTGTTTCACCTGGCGTTCTGTCGGGCGCTTTGAATAAATATTCTTGCAGGCCTTTCACACTTTTGTAGTACCCCTCAAGGTCAAAAAACAATTTGCCGGTCGTAATACTGGTACCTAAAATAAAATGATTGGAAGAAACCACCGGATTGCGATCACCATCAGCCAAAATCCAGAAATCGCGGTTGTAACCGTAAGTTTGTTCAGTAGCCGATTTATTCAAGAACTGGTAATATTTGCCAGTTGCAAGTTTTAACAGAACATTATCGTTTGCCTGATAATTAACAGCCAATCTGGGTTCGAAGTAGAACTTATTGGTCTCGTCGTAAAAATTGATACGAAAGCCGGGTTTTACCGCCCATTTTGTACTAAACGAGATTTTATCCTGTACAAATCCGGTATACAACATGGCCGATTTTTCCAGCTTACTGTATACCACATCTTCCTCAGCATCTTTGTAATAGTTAAAGGTGGTGTAACGCGATGCCAAACCAAACTCCAGTTTATTGGCCGAATTCAGGAAAACGGTATTCTTAAATGACAGAAAATAGTCGAGTAACTTATTCTCCTCGTTGGTGGCAATATGTTCTCGTTGATCAAGAACAGGAATTTGCTGATCGAGTGAATCGGAAAATGTGGTATTGTTATAATAATCGTTGTAATAACCGGAATGCCCCAGCTGCAGCTCGCTAAAATAATTGGCTTTGTGTTGTGTTTTCCAGGTTATTCCAAATCCGTAATTACCCCATTTATTTATATCTTCTGTATTAATCTCAACATCATTGCGCTCCATTAAATTGGAACTGTTCAGATTATCTTTTGCACCGTAAACACTGAACGAAACAATATCTTTTTTGCTTGGCGTCCAGGTAAGTTTGGTATTAAAATCACTGAAATAGAATTCAGGTTCGATGGTATTATCGGCATCCGGCAAACGATTTCCCCGTCCTGTTTGTTTAGCCAAAATAGCATCGGCCAGCCAACTGGAATAAACATCGGAATATGCCCGGCGTCCGGCAGCTACCAACGAAAGTTTTTCAGAAATCGGGATCTCAGCAGTCAGGTTTCCGCTAATCATGTTTATACCACCATAAATCCGGGGTTTAGTTTTATCGCCACTTTTCCCGGTTATCTCTACAATACCCGAAACACGTTCGCCATAGCGCGAATCAAAACCTCCGCGGTAAACCTGAATATCTTTGATTACATTAGGATTAAGTGCGGAAAAAACGCCAAAAAAGTGATCGAGGTTATACAGCGTAAAACCATCAAAAGTTACCAGGTTCTGGTCTGCAGAACTTCCCCTGATATTCAGCTGCGATGAGTTTTCCTGAGTGCTTATACCGGGCAAAAGTTGCAGGGTTTTAAACACATCTGGTTCGCCAAAATTCGGCAAATCGGTAAAACGTCGCGGATTAAATGTAACATGACCTGCATCGTTACTCACTTCCAGCATTTCAAGTTTATGCCCCGGGATATCAATGGTGGCAATATTTTGGAGTTTTTGTTGCAGTGCAAAGTTTAAAGAAGTGTTGCCCGAAGTAACTGTAATTAACGTATCCAAAGTTTGATAACCCAGGTAGCGCACCTGGAAAAGACATTCTTCATTTTCTTTCAGTTTCACGCTAAAAACACCATCAACAGTTGATGGAACAACCGCGTTTTTCTGACCAACAAACACGGTAGCATACGGCAAGCGCTCGCCCGATTCTCCATCAGAAATATACCCCGACACATGAATTTCAGAAGGTTCCTTCTTTTGTTCATCCTCTCCGGGTTTATAAATCAGCCAGGTATTGTATTTGAATTCAGCACGGTAGCCGGTTCCATCCAATATCCAGTTCAGCACAGTTGAAACACTGTCAGTTTCCAGGCTATCACTGATTAAAAACTGTTCCAGGTTTCCGGCATCAAAAGATATACGTATGTTGGTTTTGTTGGCCACCTCAAGCAATGCCGAGGAGACAGGTGTTTGATGGAAAGAAAATTTGAGTTGCTGAGCAGAGCTAAGAACAGGAAACAGCAACAAGAATAATACGACTAAAATATTAGGTAAACTATTTCTTTTCTGATATCGTAATTTTGTCGTTGTCAACTTCATATTTTAGCTCCATCGGGATACACACAACATCTAAGGCTTCCTGAAGATATTTGTTGGAAAAGTCAATTGTGGCTTTACGTTCCTCGTTTCCATCGAAGAAAATCGTAACGTCGAATTGTCTTTCCAGCTCAGCAAAAATAGTGCTAAGCTTTGTCTCTTCAAAATGCAATATCCCCTCTTTCCACGATGCAGTGTTTTCTATCGACTCTGAAGTTGATTTTTGTAGCTCCTCTTCATCCAAACGAACCATTTCTCCGGGAGTAATTATCTGTTCGCTATCCTGGTGCCGAACACGCACTTTCCCTCTCAAACAGCTCACCCAGAATTCGTTACCCCTTGAAAATACGTTCAGTTGTGTTCCCAAAATTTCAACCTCGCCGTTTTTTGTTTCAATCACAAACTCATTTCCTTTCTGAACATCAAAAAAGGCCTCGCCTGTGAGTGTAAGGTAGCGTTTATCGGTAAAGTTTCGTTTGTTCCATTTTAGTTTCGATGCCGAATTCAGAATCACCTCCGATCCGTCGGGTAAAGTAATTTCCTGCTGCTCGGCGTTGGCTGTTTTAACTTGCTGGGCAAACAACAGCCCCGGAACCACTCTTACGGTTAGCAATATTAAAACTACTGCTGCGGCAACCTGCAGGTAACGTATAATCGGAAGCGTGCGCGTTGGCGTGTCCTCCTCCATTTTATCAAGAAGTTCGTTTAAAATGTCTTCCTGTGGTCTACCCTTGGGCGGAACAAAACCACTGGCCACATTCAGGATCTTATCCTCCGAACTCATTTTTTTGAATTCTTCGTGTGTTATTTTATTTCCGTTCTCGGTAGTCATTTTTCTAGAATTTGTGTTTTATCGTTTTTTTCAAATCGGTTAAGGCATTTTTCATTCGTTTCTCAACAGCTTTTACGCTTATCCCCAGGTTATCTGCTATTTCGTTGTAAGTATATCCGTCAATTCTGTTCATTAAAAATACGGTCCTGTTCTTTTCTGTCAACCGTGCAATTTCGTTCTGTAGTTTTGTATTAAATTCTTTCAGTTCAAGTTCAAATTCGGGCGACACATCCCACTGGTTTCGGTCGTAGTTATTCGCAAACTCGTAAACCACCTGCTGATGCTCGAACCTGTTTTTGCACAAATTATTGGCAATGGTGTACAACAACGACTTTATGGTACTTTGCCTAATTTCACGGCGCTTTTCCCACACTTTCGCAAATGTGTCCTGCGCAATATCTTCGGCCACCTCAATATCTCCAACCTTATAATAAACGTAGTTCTTTATCGGCTGGAACATTTCGTTAAACAAGTTTATAAATTCTCTTTTCTCTATACCCGGCATAGAAACAGTTTCTGTAAATCGAACTTAATTTAATCAATTTTCATCTGTTTACAATTGTTTATTTTTACGGAAACAGATGAACTCATCCCGATAAACTGGGATTCGTTACACATATAATACAGCTTTGCTGATTTTTACCCTACTCGGTGCTGCCGGAGACTGATTTTATTTCGTGCATTTCAATAGCGAAAACAAGTGTTTGGTATTCGCCAATGCTGCCATAACCGTATGAACCGTAAGCAAGATCGGAAGGTATAATAAATTGCATTTGGCTGCCTGCATTCATCACCGAAAGTGCATTTGTAAATCCCGTTATCAGCGATTGTTCGCCATAAACAAATTCCCAAATACCATCGGTAGCCCAATCATCCGACGAGTCAAACAATGTACCGTCAGCAAAATACCCGTTATAATTTATTGATATTGTATCTCCGTCAACCGGACACGCTCCCATTCCTTCTTCAACCACAATATAATAAACTCCCAGCGCTGTTGTATCAATATCATAGCCTTGAGCAACCAGGCTGTTCAGCAATTCATCGAGCTCCAACATTTCATCGGTATAAGTCCGGTCTTCCGTATCAACATCAATACACGATGTGATTAAAACAAGAATAAAAGAAAGGGCGAAGAGCAATCCTAAAGTAAATTTTTTCATGTTTCAAATATTAGTATTCATACTTTTCTGATACAAAACAACCCGCCTCTTCAGGCGGGTTGCCACTAACTGTTTCCGTTTTTTACCATTAAAACCTCAAAATTGATTACAACTTTATGTGGCAATCGATTATTATACAGGTTTGGCGGAGGATACCCTAAAATGAAATTGATTTTTGATTGGAAAGTTGAATAAAAGCATTTATTACTATGATGTTTATTTCAATTCCAATGCCTCTACTTCTGAATTTAGGTCTCCTACAATTTCCTTGAAATCCATAATCATCTCATCCAACTTGTCAGGATTACTTTTTGCCAGATTCGTTTGCTGACCAATATCATCATTCAGATTATATAGCTGGAACTCCGGAGAGTTTCCTAGTTCGATATTTACCTGCGCTGCAACTGCCGGCCCTGTGTATGGCGGAATAATCAACCAATTATCTTTTCGTAATGCGGTACGTGAAGATGCTTCTAATACTAGTTCTTTTCGTCCTTCGTCTGATTTTCCCATCAACACATCCAATAAGTCCTGGCTATCGGTTGAATTAACTTCAGCACCTGTTAGTTTTGCCAAAGAAGCCAAAATATCTAACTGACTTACCAATGCTTCCGATTTTTTAGGTTCGATTTTTCCTTTCCAATAAGTAATAAACGGAACACGTGTTCCGGCTTCAAACAAACTGTATTTACCACCTCTTAACCCTCCGTTTTGATCATGATTACCAATCCGCTCAACGGCATTGTCGTAATAACCATCGTTAAGTACAGGGCCGTTATCACTGGAGAAAATAATAAGTGTATTTTCAAGAACTCCTTCATCTTCCAGCGTTTTTATAAATTCGCCAATACACCAGTCGGCTTCAACAATCACATCGCCACGCGGTCCCAAGTCAGTTTTTCCGACAAACCTTGGATTTGGAGTACGTGGAACGTGTGGTTGTTGCAAAGCGTAATACAAAAAGAAGGGTTCACTTTTATGTTGCTTTACGTAATTCTGTGCTTTTTGCAGGAAATGGTCTGCCATATCTACATCGCTCCATTTGGCCTTTTCGCCACCTTTCATAAAACCAATACGCGGAATTCCATTTACTATTGAATTATTGTGTCCGTGATGCCATCGCATAGTCAGCAACTCAGGATTAGCTTTCCCTGTTGGCTCTCCTTCAAAATTGTTTTGATAATCGATCTCGATCGGATCATTTGGATCGAGTCCGTCAACCAAACCATTTTCAAGATATACTGTAGGAACTCGATCTTGCGTGGCTGCCATGATGTAGGAATAGTCGAAACCAATTTCGTTTGGCCCCGGCGATACTTGCTCGTTCCAGTTAACCTGCCCCGCTCCCAAGCCGAGGTGCCACTTCCCTACAACACCCGTATAATATCCCTGTTCTTTTAACATTTTTGGAATGGTAATCTGCGCTGTATCAATGATCAGCGGTGCAGTACCCGGTAAAATCTTTGCATCTTTGTTTCGCCACGGGTAAACTCCGGTTAACAATGCGTAACGACTTGGTGTGCAGGTTGCCGACGATGCATGGCCATCGGTGAACATTACACCTTCGTTGGCCAAACGATCAATGTTTGGCGTTTGAATCTCGGTAGCCCCATAAGCACTCACATCGCCATACCCCAAATCATCAAGGTAAATGATCACAATGTTTGGCTGTGCAGATGTGGAAGAAGCTTGATCTTCCTTTAAATTACATGAACTGAAAAATACAGAAAGAATCAGAAATGACAGAATTGTACGATACGATCTCATAATGGAATAGTTAGTTTTACGTTGATCACAAACTTAAGAACAATATTTTTGAACGTCACTGACTAATGGCACATTTTGAACGTACTAACTCATTATTCTTTCGACGGAAATATCCGCTTATATTCCTGCTTCCATACAGCAACCATTTCGTCAACCTTTTCGGGCATTTCGCTGGCCAGGTTTTTGGTTTCGGTTCGATCGACAGCCATATCAAACAACTCCCAGTCCCCATTACTCAATGCCGATATCTTCCAGTCGCCAATGCGCAAAGCTTTGCCTCCTTCGTGTTCCCAGAAAAGCGTACCGTGTGTTGATGTAATTTCTTCGTTTAAAAGCGGAATAATGGAATTGCCTTCAAGCGGAGTTGTTTCCAAACCGTTCACAATTAAGGGGTAATTGGCTTCTGCCAGTTCCAAACAGGTTGGCAAAATATCTATAACATGGCCGACTCCCTGGTTAATCGTATTCTCTTTCCCTTTTAAACCATCCGGCCAGTGAACAATAAACGGCGTGCAGTTTCCGCCTTCATAAGATTCCTTTTTCCAGTAACGAAAAGGTGCATTAATGGCACCCGCCCAGGCATCTCCCAAGTATCCCCAGGTCAGTTCACCTCCGGGACGATCAAAATCTCCATACACAATTTCTTCACCTTCACGATTATGTCCGGGACGATCGAAACCGGGTGGATAACCGCGCTCAGGCGATGCTCCGTTATCAGCAAGAAATAGAATAACAGTATTATCGTACTCACCTGTTTCCTTTAGTTTTTGAATAAGGCGACCAATTCCCTGATCCAAACGATCAACCATTGCAGCGTGAGCTTCCATGTGTTTGGCTTCCCACTCTTTTCGCCCGCAGTCGGCCCACAATTTTCCCGATTCGTTTTTAGCCAACGGAGCATTTGCCGGATCTACAATTCCTTGTTCGATCAGTCCATGGTAACGTTTTTCGCGCAGAACATCCCAGCCTTCATCATAAACTCCTTTGTATTTGGCAATGTCTTCGGGCAACGCGTGCAATGGCCAGTGCGGCGCCGTGTGTGCTACGTATAAAAAGAATGGTTTATCATCGTTACTAAACTCATCAACCATGTCAATAGACTTGTCCGTAACAAAATCAGTCATATAAAAATCATCCGGCACTTCTTTAATGGCTACTTCGTTATGCACCAGACTAAATGGATCGAAATAATCGACTACGCCCCAAATTACTCCCCAGTGTTCCTCAAAACCACGGTTTGAAGGATACGTTTCCAGCGGTGCAAAAATACTGCTGTCTTTTCGGTGAGAAAGCCACAACAATTGTTCTTCATGATTAGGCAATCCTTTGGTTTGCGAAAGATGCCACTTCCCGGCCATTCCAGTGTGGTAACCGTTTTCTTTCAACACTTCAGCTATCGTGGCAGCATTTCTCGAAAGTGTTTGTCCGTTAAGATTTAGCCCCACCTGGTGCGGATATTTTCCGGTTAGCAACGAAGCCCGAGTAGGACAACACCGTGCCGCATTATAAAACTGCGAAAAACGAACTCCGTTTGCTGCCAAACCATCAAGATTGGGTGTTTGAATTTCACCACCGTAACAACCAATATCGGAGTACCCCAGATCGTCAGCCATTATGATAACGATATTGGGCTTGCCCGACTTTTCGTCAGATTTACATCCGGAGAATAGTACCAAAAACAGTAAGAAGAGACAGATAATTTTATTCATATTTCTATTTCAGCAGTTAGAGAATTTTGTCCTCTAACTGCTGTTTTTTGTGAGGATAATTAAACCTCCAACAGGTTCTCTTTTCCTTCGTTAATCAATTTTAAAACCAACTCGCCAAACAAAGTATTTGCCCATGCAAACCACGAGCGCGTGAAATTTGCAGGATCATCTTTATGGAAAGTTTCGTGCATAAAACCGGTATCGGCATCGGTATCACGCAAGGTTTTAATACACCAGCTAATTTCTTTATCATCCGAGCTGGTCATGGCACGCATAATAATACTCATTGGCCAAACCATATCGTATCCTACGTGAGGACCGCCAATTCCTTCGGCAGCTTTTCCTTTAAAGAAATACGGATTGTCTTCGCTCCAAACCAGCTTCCGGGTATTTTGGTAAATTATATCGTCTTTCTCAAGCAATCCGAGATACGGCAAAGCCAGCAAACTTGGAACATTGGCATCGTCCATAAACGTATGATTGCCAAAACCATCAGCCTCAAAAGCATAAACCTTTCCGTATTTTTTATGCTCAACAATTGCATATTCTTTAATAGCCGCATCCACTTCTTTTGATAGCACCAGACACTCTTTTGCAAAGGCCTTATCGCCTGTAACTTCATTGCTGATCTCCGCCATTTGTTTCAATGATACTACAGCAAAAATATTTGAAGGAATCAGGAAACCATAGGTCGTTGCATCATCCGATGGTCGGAAAGTTGAGTTGATCAGACCAACAGGTTTTAGCGGGCGACCGTAACCGTGGTTTGCAACTGTATCTAATTGTTGCGGAGTTTCGCGCTGAAATTTATAAGGTCCCAGACCATCTTTGCGCTGTTGTTCTTTAAATGTTTTTACAATTAAAGCTGCAGCTTTCTGCCAGTCGGTATCAAAAACACTTTTTTCGCCGGTAGTTTTCCAGTAATTGTAGGCCAAACGAACGGTATAACACAAGGAGTCAATTTCCCATTTGCGCTCGTGCAAACCGGGTTTCATATCCGTCATATCACTCATCCAGTGCACTTCTTCTTCCTTTGTTTTATTGAAAGCGTTTGCATAACTATCGAGCAAAACACACTGCGTTTGACGGTGAACAACTCCGGCAAGCAAAGTTTTTAGTTTTTCATCCTGGTTAGCCAGTGGCATATACGGCCAAACCTGCGCCGTAGAATCGCGCAACCACATGGCATGAATATCGCCGGTAATTACAAAAGTGTCGGGTTTGCCGTTTAATGTTCCGTGCTCAACTGTTGTGTCCAATGTATTCGGGAAACAGTTTTCGAACATCCAGGCCAGTTTCGGATCCTTGATTTTTGCTTTGGCTGCTGCTATTGTTTCTTCTACCGCCTTCGATACAAAATTACGTTCACCGGCTGCTGGGCGATTGCTTACGTAGTTTTTTCTACCTGTCACGGCCCAAACAGACGAACTTCCGGCAATTCCGATTCCGGCAACTGTTAATGCTCCTGCTTTTATAAAGTCTCTTCTTGTATTCATTTTTATTGGTTTTATTATTATTTCGATGTTATCTATTCGGCTAAAATAATTAATTCGTTACCGGTTTTCAGCTGATCGTACGACACAAAATACTCGTCAAGCTGCTTTCCGTCAATGGTAATTTCATCAATCTTCCTTCCATCATTTCTTCTTTTTATAGTGAATTCTGACTGTTCTCCCAGCTCCAGTTTAACCGATTCAAAAATCGGAACGGAAACAATGTAATCGTCATCAGCCGGAGAATAGGGATAAATTCCCATGGCAGCAAATACATACCATGCCGACATTTCACCGGCATCGTCCATTCCGCATAGTGCATTTCCCCACTCGCCCATTCCGTAAAATCGATTCATAATGCTATCGAGATACATTTGCGATTTTTCCTGTTTGCCGATAAAGGTATACAAATACGGGAAGCTGTGATCGGGCTGGTTCCCGTGGCAATACTGCCCGATAAAAGACGAAACGTTTCGGGCAATGTGCGAACTGTTCCATGGAATTGAAAACAACGAATCCAGCTTTTCCTCGAATTCCGCCTCGCTTTTGTATAAGTCAATCAATCCTTTGGTATCGTGTGGTGCAAAAAACGACGACTGCCAGGCATTTGCTTCGCGATACATGTATTCGTAATATGGATATTCAGCGTTAAAATCTGGTACCCAATCACCATTTTCCAACTTTCCGCGCATTAATCCGGTCGACGGATCGAACAGATTTTTATAGTTCGAAGTGCGCTTCATTAGCATCTCGTAATCATCCTGTTTCCCCAGTTCTTCGGCAAGAAGTGCGACAGCATAATCATCGTAAGCAAACTCGAGCGTTTTGGTCACGCCGGCTTTGGCTTTCGACTCTACATGTGGATTTTCTACTTCGGGTGTTGAAATGTAACCTTTTTCCAGATATTCAGCAATGTGCGGACGTGTACCACCTTCTTTTGTTGCATTGTTTAGCAGCAATTGATAGGCGCTCTGAACATCGTAATTACGAATTCCGCGCAGGTACGAACCGGCAATAAATGGCGCTGCATGGTCGCCATGAAAAAAGGTCGGCATAAAACCTGTCTTTTCGCCTTTATCAATCAGCGACTGAATAACATCGGCTGTTACATCGGGCGACAACATACCAAGCAAAACCAGCTTATTGCGGTAAGTATCCCACAATGAAGGATTGGTATAATAGCGAAATCCTTTATTCACAACTTTTCCGGTTGCATCAGTAAAATCGCCATTTACATCACTGCGCAGTGCCGGCCATAAAAACGATCGGTACAACGACGAGTAAAACAACGACTTTTGTTTTTGAGTGCCACCTTCAACCTGAATTTTAGAGAGCAAATTTTCCCAGGTTTGAGAAGCTTCACTTTTCACCTGGTCAAAACTTTTTCCGGCTAACTCGGCGTCCAAATTTTGCTTCGCATTTTCGATGCTCACAAACGAAAGCGCCAGTTTAAGCTCCAGTGGTTCGTCAGATTCAGTTTCGTTAAAAGAAACAACGGCGACTTCATCTCGTCCGTCGCCGGTTGTTTCAAGGTTTACTATGGTCCGGTTGGTTTCGGCATAGAAATATATTTTGTCTCCGGTTTGCTGGAAACCTTTAATAACGTTTTTTCCTTCCGGTTCAATATTCCAGTCGCGCACCCGCTCGTTCGATTTCGACAGGTTAAAGACTATGCTTTGCGGTTTCCCTTTTGGATACTCGTATTTATGATAACCACAATGCAAAGTGCTTGTCAGCTCCACATCAATTCCGTAACGATCAAGCTTCACCCGGTAATAACCCGGTTCTGAGGCTTCATTATCGTGATTAAATTCAGAGCCAAAATCAGTTGCAGTAAAATCTTCAGTTACCGGGAGTACCGGAATATGACAAAGGTTCCAGTGTCCTTTATTGGTATGCGTGAAAGCATAAATTACATTGTCTTCGTATTCGTAACCGGCTCCGCTGTGCCATTCGGTAATCGGGCTAAGCTGCACCATGGCATTTGGCAAAGAAGCTCCGGGATAAGTTAATCCGGCCCACACGCGCCAATCTTTTGGTGGATTGTAACCACAATCGAAGCTGTCTTGCAAAGGAGCTGTTCCTAAAAAAGGATTTACATATTGAGTTACTGTTTTCTCTGATTGAGAACAACTAATCAGGGTCAGAAAAATGAAGCTAATAAGAACAATCTGTTTCATCTCATTAAAATTGTTTATTTCATTTGCATTCGATGTAACTCACGATGAATTTTAATATGCTTGTTTAGGAATTTTCACATCTTAAAATTCATGTTCGTTTCATCGTTAATTTGTTTTATTCAATTACGGCGGCCCATCCTCCATCGCGAGCTAAATCGATTTTTAGCGTTTCGCCACTTTTTATATTTTCTGTTACTTTTTTATAATCCATCGCCTGAACTCCTGCATTCAAACCATCCTGAAAAGAAGTGATTATATAGTTCTTTCCATCATCTAAAAAATCAAAATCAATTTCAATTGTACGCCCCTCCTCATTGGTAATCGCTCCAATAAACCACTTACTTTTAAAACGCTTTGCTACTACAAAATACTCACCCACTTTCGCCTCTAAAACTTTCGTCTCGTCCCAAACAACAGGCACACTGGTAATAAAATCGGTGCATTCTTTTTCGCGATAATAGTAGAAAGGGTTGTCGGCCAGCATTTGAATTCCACTTTCTAAAACAACGTAAAGCGCAAGTTGATACGCGCGGGTTCCGATACTCACCGGATTGGTACGTGTTGATTTGTAATCTTCGGGATGTACTGAATTCATAGCACCGGGAGTAAAATCAGCCGGTCCTACTGCATTTCTTATAAAAGGTATAAACGCATTGTTTTTGGTTGTAGCACGTCCGCCCCCAATATTCTGTTCCATACCAACAATACCTTCATAGGATAAAATATTTGGTAAAGCACGTTCCATTCCCGCAGGTTTAAATGCTCCGTGATAGTCAACAAACAACTTGTATTTGGCAGCTTCGCGTGCAATACGCTCATAATAATTAACCATCCACTGGTCGCTGCGGTCCATAAAGTCGATTTTAACACCGGCAATCCCCCACTCACTAAAAGTCTTAAACAGATCGATATTATTTTCAACGGTCAACCAGGTTAACCAAAGTACAATTTTTACATTCTTTGACTGACCATATTTGATCAGTTCAAACAAATCAATAGTTGGATTTGGGGTATAGGGATCGCGTGTGCTTTTAGCCCATCCTTCATCCATAATAATGTAAGGAATACCAAAATCAGCTGCAAAATCAATGTAGTATTTGTACGACTCAAGGTTGTATCCCGATTTAAAGTCAACGCCATACAAGCGGGCATCGTGCCACCACTCCCAACTTACCTGTCCCGGTTTAATCCAATCTGTGTTTCCCAACTCATTCGGACGGGATAATTTGAAGACCATTTCATTTTCAAAGATTTGTTTGTCATCGCTGCTAATCATGAAAACCCGCCATGGAAAGTTCCGCGATCCTGCAGTTTTTGCAATGTAGTTCGCCTCTTTAATAATCTTCAGACTGCGGTCTCCATCTTCTCCAAATTCAAGCGGATATTTCGGGAAAGTACTGTTCATAGCATTTCCATCAACACCTTTCATAAACAAACACGGATAGTCGAACAAGTCAGCTTCTGAAAACAAAATTTTATGATGCTGTTTACTATCAATTAAAATAGGGAGTGTACTCTTGTCCAAACCTTTAGCATCAGCAGTATTCGATTCTATATACGATATTTCATACGATGTTTTGAAAGAACCGGTTGGCGAAAGAATCGCATCAAAAGTAGAAGGAAACTGAAGGTGGACTTCTTCATCCAGTACTTCAATGTCTTTATCGCCCAAATTTGTAATAAAACGATAAGCGACGCCATCATTATAAGCCCTGAACTCAACGGAATAATTACCTTTAAATTTGAGTAAAAGAACATTGCAATGATTATCAACGACCGCATTTCTCAATGGAACTTCACGATCAATTTGCTCATTGATTGAACTGTATTTCTTTGTGGAAAGTCTTGGATTTTCACCCAAAGTCTGATCTTTTAACTGGAGCTCCAAATAGCTCTTTTCCGTCAACAAAAAATTATTGGCACTAATCGAGTAATAAATCTTGTCTGCCAATTCAATACGTACCTTAATGCTATTATCAGGAGATGTAAGCTCCTGAATGCTTCCCTTTGCAAGAACAGAACCGGAAAACAAAGCTACCAATATAAAGAGCATAGGAAACTTAACAAAGTTGCATAAGTTCAGTGTGAAATCTAATCGTTTCATAGATAGTTGACTTAGGTATTTAAACTAATTTTTACAATAATATTATTCGGGTAGTCTTCTAACTAATTCAATGTATTAACACCTTTGCATTATAGGATCTGGCTCCGGAAATAACTCGAAAAATATAAACTCCCGGAATGTTGACTGCCGGGGTAACCGTAATCAGTCCATCCCCTGTTACCGTCTGTGATTCAAAGGATTCAACTAATTGTCCGGATTGGTTGTATAAATAAGCCTCGCTGACTAAACCACTTTTCTCAGGTATTTTGATCCTTATTTCTGTCCCTAGAGGTGCCGGGTTGGGGAAAATAATCAAAGCGGACTTTTTGTCCTTATTCTCCAATTCGATTACAGAGGTTGTGATATTTACGGAGCTTAGTGCCACATTCAGAAACGAAGAGGCTGCAGCAGCTTGTCCCATCATGCCAATTTCCGAGGGATTTTCGTTTAATCTGTTCAGATTCCATTTTCCTTCAGCATCCGAATAACTACTAGCGTAATAACCGCGTTTATCTCTGTTATACGCACTTAAAAAATCCATAATATCAGCTGCAATCGTATAAAATTTTACATCTGCAGTTTCCCGGAACATATCAAGCAAAGCATCAATCATATCGTCGCCACCCCAAAACGAAATCTCGCTTAAACCCTGTCCCGGTTTATACCAATGATCAATACAACTTTCCATCATTTCGTGGGCATCATCAAGGTATTTTTGTTCGTTTGTAAGCTGATACAAAAGAATGGCATTTTGAATAACAACGGTTGTTTGGTAAGCCCGGTAACCACCTCCCCATACCTGATTTCCGTTTACGGTGCCATTCAGCGACCAGTTTCCGTTTTGGTAATAACTGGCCTGGTTAAACAACTTGGTATTTGAATCTTTAATCATTACCGACAAATCGTTCTCCAACTCGTAATAAGTCAATGCCTCGTTCAGGTAACGTGTATCGTTTGTATACTGATACAGTTTAGCGGCCGCATAACTGGTGTAATTTACCGACATGGAAAACAACATTCCAAAACCGAGTTGATCTTCATGCTGCGGAATGGCGAACCGACTGTCGCGAATTTCATTGTTAAACTCGTAAGCAGTTTTCAGATTTTCAAGAGCGATGTCATTCTGAGCCACATCATAAATCATTGAAAACGGCATCATCAACTGTCCGTTATCATCGTAAAAACGGGTTCCCGTATTTCCCGGCAAAACAGCATAACCGGTTCTTCCGGCATTCGTAACTTTGTACACTTCAATTCCCTCCAGGTAGTTAAAAAGGAGGTTTTCATATTTTTCAGGATTAAGTTTCCAGGCATTTGTTAATGCCCGCAACATGTGCGAAGCCGGCCAAACAAAGCTGGTTGCTTGTTTAAAATTTGATGATTCATCAATCGCTTCGGCATACAAACCATTACTTTTATTATAAAACTCATCATGAATTTTATCCAACAGTTTCTCGCCAAAATATTGGTATTTGTTATCGTATAAATCAACAGTCACCAACGCCTCAATATCTGCAGCATTAGCACTTGTAGCTTGTATCGAAATTGTATCGTTTTGATAGCTTGAAGCTTCTGCAAAATAAACCAGATATGCTGAATGATCATCAATTTTCCGGAATGAAAATTCGCCGGGAATTTCGGCTTCAGTCACACTCCAATCGGTAATAACTTCGCCGGCAACACTCACCAAAACTGAGTCATATCCACTGTCCAGTATTTTCAGACTTCCGTCTACCAGAATATTGTCTTTTTGCACCCATTCTGTTCCGGCACCACGTTTTAAGTTATGCTGCGATGTCAGATCCAAAACGGAATCACCCTGTCCTTCATTCAGTAACCAATTGGCTACTAAACCATCTTCGGTACCGTTTAGTTGAATGTCTTTATTTAGGTTAATTTCTTCTTCGGTTCGTGCTGTATTCCAGATTCTGAAATCAGATAATTTGCCATCCAAACGGCGGTCTTTCCACGCCGAACCTTCGCCCATAAAAACGTGATTTCCCGATGCGATCATTGGTTTGCTCAGCGTTCCGTTGCCAACTAAAATACCATCGATAAAAATACTTACCTCATTATCGGCATTCACAGAAACGGCTACATGCTGCCACATCCCCGTTTTAAGTTGGTTTCCGGTACTTGTTACGGCTTCCCAGTCTCCGGTTCCAACATTCACTTCTACGTTTCCACTTGAATTGAACCGAAAAGCAAATCCAACCGAACCATTCGCATCGTTCCATGACTCATCAGCCAGAATGTAATTCCCTGCCCAGCTGTCAACGAAAATCCGGGTTTCAATAGTAAAATCACCGGAAACATATTCATCAAAAGCTCCGCAATCAATATAACTCTCGGGTTCTGAAGCATTGAATTTCAAGACATAGGATTTCCCTTTTGCATGCACCGAACATAAAACAATTATCAGAGATGCCAGACAAATAATTACCGATCGTATCATTTGTTGTGTTATTCTTTTAATCAAACCTGATCCGATTAAGGATTAATCAGTCCTTCTGCTTCAAGTAAAGCGACGGCTTCAATTAACGTGGCTCCGCTGGTTTGTGTAGACAAATCGATGGTACTTCCCGGTTTGTTTTTCCAGTAAGTTCCGTAAAGCAATTTATTCTTATCCGTTCCTTCCTGCCACAGTTTCTCTGCATTGTATTTCAGAAATTGCAGGTAGCGGTTTCGGGTACCATCAGACAAATCAGGATGAAGAATAAGTTGGGTGAAATAGCGTACAAATATTCCTTTGAACAAACCACCATCGTCGTCACCTTCATCTTTAAGCAGTCGATCGCCACTATTCACTAAAGTATTTAGCGTATAATCGGCCGCTTTTTGTGCGTCGTTTAAATACGCTTTTTCACCGGTAATGTTATATAATTCCAAGGCTGATCCAAGAAAGGTCCCCTGGTTATAGGTAAAAATCCATGCCATTTGAGTTTCCCCGGTACGGGTGTTAATGTTGTCGTACACCGCACCACTTGCCGGATTAAATAAATTTTCCTTTTCCCATCCGTAAATATCTAGCGCCCACTCTTTATTTGCCTCATCGCCAAACTGCTGATAAAGTCGTGCTGCCAAAATACAGGCAGGACCGTTTGAACAAGCATTTTTGCTGTATGGTTGGTCTTTTTTCCACGAAATGCCACCACCGGCGTTATCGTTCCACCCGGTTTTAATGTCTTCCCAAACCGAAATAGCTGCTGTTTTATAACGTTCCTGATTGGTTGCATTGTAGGCACGTAACATGGCCAGCGCATTCCATTCCATGTCGTCGTAAAAAACGTTTAAAAACGTGTTGCCGTTTTTGGCTTTTACACCTTCGTACCAATCGTCTATTGTAGTGAAGTACAAATTATCACCAGTTCTTTCGTAAGCATCGATTGCAACATCCAAAGCATGTGCCTGCGGCCAGTAAGTAAATTCTGGGTTGTTCAAATTGTTTTTATAAAAATAGGCACCGGCAGGATTCCAGTATGAATAAATAAACGACGAGCTACTGCTATCGGCAGCCAAAGCCCAGTTTATTGTAGTTTCTTCTCCTCCACCGTTTCCCGGATCAACTTCATCCTTTTCGCACGCCTGAAAAATAAACAGGCCAATTATCGCTAAAAAAATTAATCTTCTATTCATACTTCTATTTCTAAAAAATAAACTGAGACAGGGAATCCCCTGCCCCAGTTCTACCTTAACTCTATTTATTGATCACCAACTTTAATCACATCGTGTGTATATGGTCCTTCGGCCCAGAAATAGGCAATTACATCTATATAAGCCAAATCCATAATTCCATCGAATTTCCACTTGTCGTCCCATCTCGATTCAGGAACTTCAGTCATATAGTAGTATTCCTCATTTCCTGTCGGACGTCCGTCAGTTGCATTCAGCGTCCCCCACCATTCGTAGGCTTCGTTTCCGTCCGCATCTTTAATGGTCATTCTGAATTTATAACGCTCATCGCGACCCCAACTTTGCTGCGAGAATTCCAGTGGCTGGTTGCTTGCTTTAAAGATACCACCACCCTGGTATTCCAATGAGAATAAGAATTCATCGCTTGGAGCAAAATGCAACTGGAAGTCAACGATTTCAGTCATTACAACAGAACCAACGTTGAAATCGATATTGATACGGTAAACCGATGTATTTTCAACAGTACTTGTTGATGCACCTTCTTTAATTACGCCGTTATCGATGTAGAACTGACGAGTGTCGCCTGCGTTTCCATCGGTAAAGTAGTACGCTTCGCCGGCAGTAAGTTGAGTGTAAATTTCAAATTCGCCCGGAGCAATTCCTTTCATAATGCTGGCACTAGCCAAATCGCTACCACCTTCCGATCCCTCACCTGTAATGTAAACATCAACAGGAACATCAGCGAAACCTGCCAAACGGGTAATTTCCATCGTTCTCACTTCTTCTCCTTTCAAATCGTTAATTCCTTTTGAAGAGAAAACTGTCCAGATGATTTTGCCTGTTTCGGCTGAACCGAGACCGGCCAATGCACCAATTTTATTCAATTGTTTGTGCGAAATTGTAGCATGGTTATAACCGCCATTGTTATCCGAAGCCATTCTGTAAACCGGTTCCGAAAAATCGCCGCCTTCAACATCAAAAGCCACTTCGTAAAGTACCATTCCGCTGTCTTCAGCTTTTGCAGGCTCCCATTCGAAATATACAGCTGCCGAAGCAGAAGTTTGTAATACAATTGATGCATTCTCGGCTGGTTCGTACAAGGTTTGTACGGCAGTTACACGTGTATCTCTTAGTTCGTCGTCTTCACATCCTACAAAGGCGATAAGCAAAGAAGTTATGATCGTTAATTTTATAATTAGTGTTTTCATAATCGATATATGTTTGTGTTTATTGTTCATTTTTTGATTCACTTAAATTAATAGCCTGGGTTTTGACCAAGATTTGGATTTAAATCTTTTTGCGACTGCGGAACCGCCCATAAATAATCTCTCGCAGGATTAAATGAACGTACATCGAGCCTGATATAACCGTTGTCGATACTTGGATCGCCATACTGCGCTCCGTGTGGATTACCATCCAAAACAGTTTCAGCAGTTTCCCAACGACGGATATCAAAGATTCGTAAACCTTCCAAAGCCAATTCAACACGACGTTCGCGGCGAATGATTTCGCGCAGATCAGAACTGCTCAACGACGCATCAAAATCTAATGCACTTGCATCGGTAAATCCGGCACGCTCGCGCAAAGCTTTAATGGTACTGTTCCAAACATTTTCATCCATCTGGTTCAGTTCGTTTTTAGCTTCGGCGTACATTAACAGCACGTCGGCATAACGAATCAAAATCAAATTCAGGCCCGAAGTAAACGATGCCAAAGACTGCGGATCGTAGTACTTACGCATGTAATAACCTGTTGATGTAGAATTGGTACCCTGACCTTTGTATTCATCCACTTCGGCAGATTCGTCGGGTGCAGTACCCGGTTTAATGTAAATGGTCTGCGTTGTTCCGTCAGGCAAACGCCATGGGAATTCGTGATAAACCACAGTGGCTGTTAAACGTGGATCGCGACGAACATACGGATCGTTCTCATCGTATCCCGAGTTTGCATCGTCAATGGTTCTTCCGTTCATCATCAGGTAATCGTCAACCAATTCCTGTGTTGGTGCCATTTGATTTACTCGTGCACCTACTGAAAGCGGTGCATAATCAAAATATTCTCCCCAGGTACGTAACGACGGTACATAACCCAAATCAAGGATTACTTCATCGTTGTATTCATTTTCAGGAAGGAAAATTCCTTCGTACGATGGGAACAAACTGTATGAACCATACTGATCGGAATTAATCAATTGCTCACAGGTGTTGACCACATTTTGCCAGTCGTTACTGTATAAGTACGTTCTGGCTTTTAGTGCCACTGCTGCTCCGGCTGTAATTCTGCCCGCATCTTCTTCACTGTATTCTTCGTTTGTTGGCAATAAAGCAGCAACGGCATCAAGCTCGTTGCGTACAAATGCCAGCACTTCTTCGTGTGAAGTCCGTGCAATTTCTTTGGATTCGTCCAAAGTAATATCGGTTTCAAACAACGGAACGTCTCCGTACCAGGTAGTTAATCGGAAATACAGATACGCGCGGATAAAACGTGCCTCCGCATTCATTCTTGCTTTCAGGTCTTCGTCCATTCCTTCTACGCGGTCAACATTTTCGAGAAAAGTGTGACAGGTTTTAATTCCGCCATAACAATCTCTCCATTCGTTGGCAAAACGGTTGTTTGAAGCATCGGCCTGTCCCGAAGAAATGATCTTCTCAGAACTTGATCCACGACCTTCATAAAGATTATCGCTAAGCGCTTCGGTAGAGAAAAAATAACCCGAATTATACATCTGACTGTATGCCATATTCAAAACCATATTGGCTTTTTCGGGCGATGTCCAGTAATTGGCTTCTGTAAACTTATTTGTTGGTGCTAAATCCAAATCGTTACAAGAAGTAAGTAGCATTAAAATTAAACTTGCAACGCCAGCACTATATTTTAGAAATTTCATCTTCATGTCATTTAATTTTAAAATTCTAATTCTAAACCAAAACCGTAGTACTTAAGCGTAGGATAATTCCGGCCGCTGTTTGCTCCGGTTCCTCCGGTTCCTCCCATATTACTTCCAAACTCTGTCGATTCAGGATCGATAAAAGAAACATTTGAAAGTGTGAACAGATTCTGTGCATTTACACTCAAACGAAGTTTTTGAACTCCCACTCTTGAGGTTAATTCTCTTGGCAGAGTATAACCCAACTGAATGTTTTTTAAACGTACATAAGCGGCGTTGAAAATGTATATATCAGAAGCTCTACCCCAGTTATTCTGGTTCGATGATGATCCGGGAGCCGATAGTCGTGGCCATTCTGAATCAGGATTTACCGGTGTCCAGAAATCTAACTGGTGCTGGTACATTACGTACGAGTAGTTGGCATGGAAAGGCTCAACTAGCTCACCACGCAGGAACATATCGCGTTTACCCACACCCTGAATTAATACGCCGAGGTCAAATCCTTTCCAGGTTACATCGTAGTTCAAACCAAAAGTATAACGTGGGAATGCGTTTCCTAAAACCTGACGGTCTTTGTCGTCGATAACGCCGTCGTTATTCGAGTCAACATATTTCACATCGCCTGGCTCAACAGTTGCTCCAATTGGCAATGCACTGTTTTCAATTTCCTGGTAGCTGCCAAAATAACCATCAGTTTTATAACCAAAGTACGAGCCCAAAGCTTCGCCTTCGCGAATTAATTTACGCAACTGGTCGTTCGAATCAATTTGTTCGTTACCGCCAAAGTCAACTACTTCGTTTTTGGCATCGGCCACATTCAAGCGAACGTTGTGGTCAACAGCACCTGTTTTTGCATGGTAGTTGATTGTAGCTTCCCAACCCTGGTTTCTCATTTCGCCTGCATTTTCTTTTGCAACTGCACCTCCAAATACCGAAGGCACAACCGGAGTTAACAGGATTTGAGAAGTAAGTTTATTGAAGTAATCCAACGAAACCGACAGTTTATAATCGAAGAATGTAGCATCGGCACCAATGTTAAAGTTGGCCGATTGTTCCCATTGTAACATACTATTTCCAAAGTCGAACCCGGTTCCTGAAACGGCTGCATTATTGAACCCATAAACGTTATTGTAAACCGTGTAGGTTGTAAAATACGAGTAATCGTCAACATTCTGGTTACCAAGCACACCGTACGAGCCACGTAATTTCAGATCGCCGATATTGCTTTTGTAGTTGTCCATGAAACTTTCTTCAGACAAACGCCAACCTGCAGTGAATGATGGGAAAAATCCCCATCGGTAATCTTCGGCAAATTTTGAAGAACCATCGTAACGGAAACTGAATTCGCCGTAATATTTGTCTTTGTAGTTATAACCTGCACGACCAAAAATGGAGTAAATACTTCGTTCCTGTGTTTGTGCCGGTGTGTTGTAGCTCGACGGATCGATTTCGGTTTCCGACTCAGGAAGACCAAGATCGCGGTCGGTATATTTCATTTTTATTTCGTTGGCCTGACGCGTGTATGATTCGTTAGAAACACCGATCAAACCTGAAACATTATGATCTTCGTTGAAAGTTTGGTTGTAATCCAACAAAAACTGTGTATTCAGAATGTACCTTTTTTCGTTGTAATCTTCGGTAGGTCGGGTATCATTGGCATACGAACTTGGTTTTTCAGCAGTTGGGCTTGAGTAGAACGGAACTTCCAACCCTCTGATAAAACGGTGGTTTGCACCTAAATCGAGTCCAACCATACCCTTTGCTTTTAACCCTTTTGCCAAATCCAGTTCAGCATTCAGACTTCCCAGAAAATTATCGTCGTCCTTTTTCTGGAAACCGCCGGCTTCCAATTGTCCCAGCGGATTAAATTGCGAAAGCACATCGTTAATCAGGTACTTGCCATTATCGGCTTGCATCTGATAAGTGTAGTAAGGCGGAATACGCGAACCGTCAACTATCAGGAATCCGGTACTGGCATTTGGCGCTTTCTGCATGGTGCGGTTAAACGCCATTAAAGCACTCAATTTCAATTTACCATATTGGCTTACCAGGTTGGTTCTGAAGTTGTAGCGCTCAATTCCGAAATTTCCAACAAAGTTACTTTCCTGGTTATAATAACCTGCAGAAACCATGTAAGTAGAAGTTTCGTTACCTCCTGAAATACTGGCGTTGTAATTTTGTTGTAATGCTGTCTGCAGGATTCCATCTAAGAACCACTGTCCGTCGCCGTTCTCCTGAAGATCCCTGATTTCGGCAGGAGTATATTGTGGCGAAGAACCTACATTAATTAAAGCCTGGTTTTTCAGCAAGGCATTTTCGTATCCTTTTACAGGCGAAAACAATACATCCGGATCCTGAAAACCTGTCATTGTACTAACACGCACAGTTGGTTTATCGCTTTTCGCACCTTTTTTGGTGGTTACCAAAATTACCCCGTTCGACGAACGCGAACCGTAAATGGCAGCACTACCGGCATCTTTTAACACCGATACATTTTCAATGTCGGCGGGATTCAGGTTATTTAAACTTCCCATTTCAGTAATCATTCCGTCAATTACTACCAATGGGTTATTATTATTCATGGTACTTACACCACGAATGTTAATATTCATGCTATTATCGTTCGGGTTCATGCTTCGTTGCTGAATTACAAGGTTTGCCGAAGCTCCCTGTAAAGCCTGAACAGCATTTCCAACCGGACGATCTTCAATTAAATCTGAGTTTACCTGATCAACAGAACCAATCAGGTTTTTCTTTTGCATGGTACCGTAACCAATTACCACAACTTCCTCGATACCGATTGCATCTTCCTGCATCACTACCGAAATGTTGCTTTGGTTACCCACAACAACTTCCTGCGTAAGCATCCCAACAAATGAGAAAGACAAAACAGCATCAGGACCAACATCGCTTAACTGGAAATTTCCATCAATGTTAGTAACCGTTCCCTGGGTAGTACCTTTAACAACAACCGTTACACCCGGAATTGGCTGTCCATCGGCACCAACAACTTGCCCGGTTACGGCTTGTTGCGCTGCGGGTAAATTTGCATCATCAAACTCGCCTTTAAACAAGGCTACCTGCCGGCCAACAATTTTATATTCAACACCGGTGTTGTAAAATATTTCAGTTAGAATTTTTTCGATGTCAGAATTCCTAAAGTTTACTGACACTTTCCGCTCTGCATCGATCACATCCTCGGAGTAGAAAAAATGAAACTCGCTCTGACTTTCAATTTCTTCGAGAACACTTTTGATATCCGTGTTTTTCAGCTCAACAGACAACCTTGTTATCTGCGAATAGCTTTCCTTAGCCATTACCGAAAAAACACTAATACATAACAAAAACAAAGTTACTTTCATAAGTCTTAAAAGTTTTAAGAAGAAACTCCACAAAGGGATTTCCTTCAATCTCTTTTTTTTCATAGATTTGACGTATTAAGATTAATAATTTTGATAATTATTTTTCAGAGGTGGGGAAGTTGGTGGCTTCTCCACTTCTTCATATCTGGAGGTTCGTTTTACTGGTTTATTTCATAGGCATATCGTTTATTTTATAGGTTTTATAATCAGTTTTCTTTCATTCTTTTTGTATTCGTATTTCAACGACAATGTTATTTCCAGCAGATCCATCACTTCTGTAATCGACTCATACTCGATGGTCGCTGTAAGTTTTTTATCCGAGATGTAGTCGTCATCAATTTCTATCGAAATATTGTACCACCGCTCCAGGCGTTCAACAACATCTTTCAATGATTCATTTCTGAATATCAACTTGTTATCTATCCACGACGAATAGATTTCCGTATCTACTTTTTGTACCTGTATGGTTGAATTTGCTGAATTAATTACCGCGTGCTCACCAGGCACCAAAACTTGTTGTTCGCCGGAGTTTGAAACCAGTTGAACTTTTCCTCTTTCTAATGTTACTTCCGGATTGGTTCCGGAATAGCTCATTACATTAAAAGCCGTACCCAACACATTAACCTTCACATTATCCGTCTCAACTTCAAAAGGTATTTCACTTTTCTGAACATCAAAATAGGCTTCTCCACTCAATTGCACCAAACGTGTTTTACCATCGAACTTCTGCGGATATGACAAAGTTGAGCCGGAATTCAACCAAACTTCTGAGCCATCGGGCAAAACAAAATAGGTTTTTGAAGCAAGCGGCGTTGATACCGTTTGTAACTCCGTTTTAATATCCGCTTTATCGAGGGTGAAAAAGAAAGCAATAACCAGTGGAATAAAAAGAACAGCAGCTACCCGGGTTAAATAGGTCACTAATTTTCGGGTTTTGCTTGTTCGTGGTTCCTGGTTATTTATTTCGTAATGTATTTTATGCAGCGTATCCGTTAAATCAGGGGTTTCAGTTTCCTGTGCTTTTGTAAGTTTCCAATGTTCCTTCATCTGGGCATCCAAAACCAACTTCCTGTCCGGCTTTACAAACAATTCAACAAAATGCTGAAACTCCTCCTCCGAGCAATTGTTTTCGAGATATTTCTTGTAATATTCTTTCATATAATTTTGTAGTCACTTGTTAAACGCTTAAAGTATAAAAAACCCCTGCTTCGCTTTTACATTTTTTTAAATTTTATTTCCAGCTGAATTTGACTCCCTCTTTCTCGTTCAGCCAGAATCTAAAAACATTTTATAGATTTGTGCATTCTAGCGAACTGGGACAGATGAATAACGAGAAACTAATTAATCGATTTATTAGCGGCGATAAAACCGCTATTAACGATTTGTATGCCGAGTATAGCCCGCGGTTATATCGCTTTGCTATGGCTTACTTAAAATCAGAATCAGAAGTTCTCGATATCGTTCAGGAAGTATTTGTTAATGTTTGGGTGAACCGCAAAAAACTAAAGAAAGACTCCAATCTCGACGCCTATTTATTTACGGTGGCTAAAAACACCATCGTTTCTGTTTTTCGCAAAAAGCTTTCAGAAAAAGACTACCTGGAACACCTGAAAAACAAATCAATAACAAATAGCATCGATACTGAATCGCAGTTTAACTACAACCAGTTATCCGACAAGTTGAATGATCTGGTAGAACAACTACCTCCGCAACGAAAAAAAATATATCAGCTGAGCAAAGAACAAGGTTTAGCGAATAAAACAATTGCTGCCGAACTTGGTATTTCGGTAAAAACAGTTGAAGATCATTTAAGCAAAGCAAGCAAATTCATTAAGAAGAATTTAACGGAATACGGTTTCCTCGCCTTACTTTTTATCGACCTGTTTATTAACTCCAAATAATAACTCCGTTAGCCTCCGCTATTTCATTTTCAACGCGTTTATCAAGAGATAAACAAACAACAAAAGCACGACAACCATTGCCCCGGTTTGTCCTGCAGCATCGGATACCATCCCCATAATTGGTGGAACTATCGCACCTCCTGCAACACCCATAATCAGCAAGCCTGAAACTTCGTTTGCGTACTCCGGTTTACGGCGCAAAGCAGCCGAGAAAACAATGGAAAACACATTGGCAACTGCCAGCCCGGAGCAAAATATCATTACATACATCAACGAAACCGGACCGGGAATAGCAACCACAACAACCAGCGCCACAATCCCTAAAACGGCACTCCCAATATAAAATAGCCGGCCGGAATATTTCATCAATAAAATTGCACCAATAAAAGTACCAATGGTACGAGCCGCGAAATATAAACTTGTGGCCAATCCCGCTTTCTCCAAAGGCATTACAGTACGCTCCATTAAAAACTTTGGGAAAGTGACATTCAAACCAACATCGATACCCACTAGTACCACAATTGCAAAAAAGAAACTTAGCACTACCGGGTCTTTCAATAATTTGAAACTTGCTGCAAAACCGGCCGTTTCACTGTTTGATTGTTCTTTTTGTATCGGGGCCAATAAAAGCCACAATCCGGATAATAAAGTGATCGCCGCAAAAAAAGGAAATATAAGTTTCCAGTTTCCAAATGTGCCGGATGCCACGCCTGCAACAATGGGCCCGATGAACGAAGCTATGGCTTTTACAAACTGGCCGAGCGTAAGGCTACTGGTTAATTTCTCGCCGCTAACCACGTTGGTTAAAAGCGGATTTAACGCCACCTGCAAAATCGTGTTCCCGATGCCCAGCAAAGCAAAGGCAATTAATACCATTGAATAACTATAGCTTGCCAATGGAACCAACAAAGCCAGCAGCGTAACCACAGTACTCAGCAATACGGTATTTTTCCGTCCGAGTTTATTCATTAGCACACCAGTTGGTACTGAAAACACGGCAAACCACAAAAAAACCATCATGGGTAAAAGGTTGGCCATTGAATCGCTCAAACCAAAATCCTGCTTTACATAGCTGGATGAAATACCGACCACATCGGCAAAGCCCATAATAAAGAAGCTAAACAAAACCGGTAGAACGGCTAAATTCGATTTTTTGCTCATAAGTTTATTGATCGTTAAATTTTAGCAACCAAAGGCTCCATTTTAGTCCAAAATTCATCATCCAAAAGCCGGGCACTTCCTACCATTGCCGCCGACTCCATTAACTTCGAAACCATTGTTTCAATCTCCAAATTCTGTTCATTCAAAACACGGTGGAATGCAGCACTAAATAATGGATAAGCCCGCGAAATATTTCCGCCGATTACCAAACAATCTGCATCAAAAGTGGCAAGAACGGGAACGAGAAAGTTAGCCAGATTACTTCCGAAATCATCAAAAAGCGTCTTCGCAGTCCCATCGTTGCCGACACGGTCTGCTATCTCTTTTACACCATTGCAGACAGTTCCAGTTCGGTTTTTATATTCTCCAAGAAACCAACGTGTTGAAAAATAATCATCGGCAATCCCATTTTTGTAGGGAATATGGTAAACATATCCCGACTCCGGGACACGGTCGCCTTCTATTACCGGTACGCCGTTAGTTAAGAAAGCAGAACCAAATCCGGTTCCGAGAGTAATAGCTACTACATTTTTATAGTTTGAGGCTTTGCTACTCCAGCATTCGCCAACAGCAAACGATAGTGCATCGTTTGAATAACGAAAAGGAAAATCCGAGGACAAATCCAAACGCTTTTTCAGTTCGTCACCGACGTTAATTCCGTAAAGGCTGTCGTATTTTGCAACATTTTTAAGTAAAGCAACACCATTTTTATAATCAAATGGACCGGGTATAGCAAAGCCAATACCAATCAGTTTTTCTCTGTTGATTGACTTTATGGATTCGCTGATTGTACCTGCCCATTTATCTAAAATTTCATTGGCAGAAGCCTGATTATCAACTTTAACTTCGGCCAGACTCTCTTTTAACATGTTGCCGGAATTCACATCAACCACTACAGAGCTAATGTGACTCCCTCCAATATCTACTCCAACTGCGTACATCATATTGCTTTCCATTATTTCATAAATGCCACAACAATCATTGCTTCCTGATCCGAATGATTACGAACTGTGTAACTTTTTGCTGCTGCAGGAACCACAAATGTTTCAGCAAACTTAAACGAATCTTCCATCCCGTTCGCTGATTTAACAGTTACAGATGTTCCTTCAACCAGGCTCAACACATTAAATTTACCTCCCGTTTCAATTTCAACCTCAATGGTAAAATGATAGCGACGAACACTGTAGCTGTGTTTTTCGTGTGTTGGAAGTTCGTACAATTTCCAGTCTTCCGCTTCCTGAATCAGCACCGGCTCCGAAATCAGTTCCTTTTTCACTTTGTCCCCTTTTCGGTCGAAATACAGGTTTTTCATTCCGTGATCGATATTCAAAGGACGCGGATTTCCATCTAAATCAGGGCGCACCCAATCGTACATTTTAAAGGTAAAAATGTAGGGAGTTGTGCTGATCTCCAGCACCAGGTTATCGATACCTGATCCGTGAATGGTTCCCGGAGGAATCAGGAAAAGATCATGTTTCTTTGCCGGAAAAACCTGCACATATTTGGTAATATCAATCGCCGTGTTTGTGTTGAAACTATCCCACAAAGCGGTTTCAAATTTTGTTGGTTCTATGTCGTCCTGAAATCCGATATACACTGAAGCATCATTTTTCCGGTCGAGAATGTAGTAGGTTTCTTCCTGCGTAATATCTTCGCCAAGATGCGCTTTACAATACTCCGGACGCGGATGACACTGAACCGACAGATTTCCGCCATCAAAAGTGTCCAGAAAATCGAATCGCAAGGGAAACTCATCGCCATATTTTGTATGATCGGCTGTTCCCATAACTGCTTCGCCCTCGCAAAACATCAGGAAATCAAAAGACACTTCCAGCAGTTTTCGTGAGCTTTCAAATACAATACCATTCTCGGGCGTAATCAATTCAAACGACCAGGCATAATTGGGTACATTTGGGTTTAAACCTTCGATGTTTTCTTTAATCCAGTTTCCGCCCCAAACACCGGGCTCAAACCACGGCCGCACACGAAAAAAGTTCTCGCTCATTGTCTTTATACCTGCGCGCAAATTTTCACCGCCCATCCATGAAAAAACCTCCTCATGCTGGCCGTCAATGATTACATCAATGATATTTAAAATCTCCTTTTTGTGTTTATTCAGCACCACCCAATCAACGAAATAGTACCGTTTGTACATCTTTTTAATGTCGAAACTTTGGCTTGCTCCCAGGTTCTTTACACTCCCGGCTCGCGCACGAAACTGAAGTTCGTTTTTGGGCAAATCGATATACAACAGTTTTCCATCCCAACCGGCGAGTGATGCTCCGGCGCCATAAATCAGATTAATACCGGCACTTTCGTCTGGCTTCAATTCTTGTAGCTTATCGGCATCAAAATAATCCTTTAAGCCAATTGTGGCGCGTGTTCCGAAAATAGAATCCGCTTCGCCCATAAAAGGAGAAATCAATTGATCGATTTCATCTTCCGTTTTTAAGGCTGTATCCACATTTACCCAGTTTGTTGTTTTTCCCAATGCGATGAGTGCATCAGTTAAAAGCGACTTGAAGTTTTCGAAGTCAACTCCAACATAACCGTCGATTATAATTGTGTTCTCTCCCTTTATCTTTTCGGCAAGTTCTGATAAATCGGTTGAAATTATATCGCTTCCCAATTTCAGCGAGGGATATATATCGTAGCCATTCACCACCGCCCCATCCTTTTCAACAGGCATCAAAAACTGTGTTGTTTTCCGTTTTTCCAATTTCATTTAATTTATTTTATATGCGAATCACGTCGCAAACAGAGAATTGAGTTCAATTAATTACTGATTGATTTTTGGCGTTCCGGACATATTCAGTTTCAGTTTGCCTCCATTTACAATATCCTGAAACTTTACAAATGGTGAATCCTGAACTTGTCCGTCCAACTCAATCTTCTGTACATAAACATTGTCTTTCGAATTATTTTCCGTTTCAATAACAAACTGCTTTCCCTTGTAATAATCAGGGTTTAGTTGAATCGTTATTTTATCAAACAAGGGGCTGCCAATCTGCATTTCAGGATCGATAGCCGTAAGTCCCTTCACATCGAACAAGCCAATTCCTGCCATTACGTACCAGGCACCAAGCTGACCCTGATCTTCATCCTGCCCGTAACCATAGCCGTGAATCCCTTCTGTTCCGTAAAATTCGTCGCAAATTGCACGTACCCATTTCTGAGTCAGGTCGGGTCTTCCTGAAAAATTAAATAGCCAGGAGATATGCAAATTCGGTTGATTTCCATGATTGTACAGTGCTTTCAAACCGGCAAATGCATCCACCTCTTTTCCGCCGCCAAAAATGTTTTTCTGCGATGCGATGAAAATGCTGTCCAGGCGATTATTAAAAGTTTCATGTCCCAGCTTTTTCACCAACTCTTCGGGCTGGTGTGGCACATAAAAAGTGTACTGAATGGCGTTCCCTTCCTGAAAACCAATCCACGGTGCCAACGGATCAAAGTTCTGAATAAAATTACCATCCAGATCTCTTGGCCTGATTAGTTTTGTTTCTTCATCGAATAACAATTTCCATCCATCTGACAGGCGGGATAACAATTTATAATCGTCGGTTTTGCCCAGATGTTTAGCATATTGAGCCACGGCAAAACTACTGAACGAATATTCCAGTGTGTGCGAGGCTGAGAATCCCGATCCTTCATCAACGGTTATCCAAGCATAACGTTCGTCGTAAGGGCTATAGCCACGCTCCACAAACTGTCGGACATCCATCTTCCCGGCACCTTCAATACGGCCTTTCCACTCGATTTCATTTTTCAGCGCGGCTTCGTAACCCAGCTCCACATCAAAATCGCGAATTCCGCAGTTGTAAGCCGCCGCAATTGCCAAGCTGGTAAAGTTGGTTCCCACACCCGAAACATATTTACTACATGCAATTCCGTCGCCCAACCAGCCGGCATCTTTGTACACAAGTAACTGGCTCTGAATCCAATCTGAATAATATTCAGGATAAGCAATCGCCCACAGTTGTGTCAGGTTCCAGAAAGCTCCCCAAATAGCATCGGTGTTATAGTGGTTATGAATTGGGTTTCCCTTTTCGTCCAACGCAATTTGTCCCACTTCGCCATTATTTTTTGGATAAGCACCATTCACATCACTGGCCAGACCACGCCCCAAAAGTGCATGGAAAAGCCCGGTGTAAAATTTCACTTTATCAGTTTCATTATTTCCTTCAACAGTAACACGGCCCAAGAAGTCTTCCCAGGTTTTCAAGCTGGCTTTTTTTGCCTTTTCAAAAGTCAGATTCTTTGCCTCCGTTTCAAGGTTAAGTCTGGCATTTTCAACAGAAGTATACGACAAACCAACTTTAATGGTAACCGCTTCATTTTCCCTGGTATTGAAAGTGAGGTATAAACCTGAACCGACTCCATTAACTTCCTTATGATTCTCAAAAGTTTCTTTTCCGCGAAAAGTTCCCCACGCTGTCGGTTTTTTATCCAACACCGCCGAAAAATACATTTTTACGTCAGCCCCCTTCTGATATTTCTTTACATATTCAGGTTCGGTAATCACATAACCTTCCACCCGGCCATCCGCCGTTAAGTGAACTTCAGCATCTTTTACTTTTCCACTTTCACCCTGCTGGTTTCCGATATCAAAAAGAATATTTGCCGACTCTGTTTCAGGAAAAGTATAACGGTGAAATCCAACACGTTTCGTGGCTGTCAATTCGGCTTTAACTTTATAATCGTCGAGCCAAACCGAATAATAACCGGCTGTTGCATATTCGTTTTTGCGATCGAAACGCGAGCGGTATCCGCCGTCAGGATTGTCAAGATCGCCGGGAACAGTCTGGAGTTCGCCCACTGTTGGAGCAAAAACAATTCCTCCTACCTGAAACTCGTGTAAGTTCGCAAAACCTTCAATTGAACTGTCGCGGTCATCGTAGCCAACAGCTTCCCAGCCCTGTTCGTTTCCATAATGCGCATTGGTTGACGGAGCCAATTTTGCCATTCCAAACGGTACTGCAGCAGGCGTGTAAAAAAACCAGCGCGAATGGGCGGTTCCGATATTTGGATCGACATATTTTGTTAGCTCTTGTCCGAAAACAAAGCTTGCCGTTAGTGTAATGATCGAAACTAAAAGGGTAATTTTCTTCATATTATACTTGTAAATTATTTGTTTACTGATTTTTCAAGATTCGTAATTGCGGTATAAAGTACACCTGCCGAACCGCGGAAAGTTCCTGAGCCGCGGGGTTCATTCTTTACGGTGTACCATTCGTAAAAACCTTCATTTTTCAACACGCGTTCGGTCATTGGTAAAAGTTGCTCGTAGGCCTCGCTAAGAAAACCGTTGGCAACCAATTGCTGTACCATACGTGCTCCAAACCAGGTCCAGTCTCCACCATTTTGGTAACTATACGCTTTCATTCCCGGGTTTTGGAAAAAGCCGTCGGGATAAACCGGAAACAAGGTTAGACCAATGGAAGCCGCTCCTGCTTGTTCAACCCTCGAAATCATTTCGTTAAGTGATGCTTTTATTTCTTCTTTCGACAATAAACCGGCCTCAATGGCAACGGCTGTTCCGCCAAAATAATAGATGGCACTCTCGTCAAAGTCGCTTGGAAAAGGAGACCCCTCCAAGTAAATATGTGGAATAAACTGCTGCTTTTCATTGTCCCATAAATGCTTGCGGCAATTTGCCATAAGTTGCTCCCGAAAAGGAACCCATTTATCCGCAAAGTCCGGCACCATTTCTACCAGGTTGTTCAGCGCAATAATCATCATCGCGTTGTCGTAAATATCAATTGCCCGGTGAGTATTTTCATCCAGATCTACGCCCCAGCTGTGCTCAGGCTGAACATCTCCCCAATCGACAGTGGTAGCACCCCACAATAATCCATATTTTTCTGAATAGCGCTGCTCTGTTAAGAACTCCATTGCCCAATCCATACGCTCAGCAACTGTCTTTCCCGCAACCTGCTCGTTTAATATCGACCGATCGCCGGTTGCCTGAACATACTTATAAACGGCCTGAACAAGCGATGATTCCTGATCGGTTTCCACCGTGTTTTTATGACCGGCGTATCCAGGCTCCCGATCAGTGTAAATAAAGTCCTCCCGAATAATGGTATCCTTTCTGGGGGTGAACCCGTCAATAATATTCCCATCTTCACCCTGCATCCTGAAAAATACGAGCAGGTTCTTTTTTAATTCATCAGCCGGATAAACCTGTGCTGCCAATTCAATAAACGTATTGTAATCTCTGATCCACACTTCAGCGTACCCGTCTCCGGCATTAAAACCTGTTTTAACAATTTCAAGCGCTTTTTCTTTGGTGTAAAGAATTGACTCGTTTGTTTGTAATTTTGCTTTCAGTTCTTTTTCAGGATTCTGACAAGAAATAAGCACCAAAATGGCAAGGATAAAGAATAATGTTCGTTTCATTTTGTTTATGTTAGTTGTTTTCTGATACTCCCCAGTTTTTGTTCGGTTGGTCTCCCATTTCCAGTTCCAGTTGACCACCTTTTAATAATTCGGAAGCCGGAAATAAAAAGCTGTTTAACGCTTTTCCGTTCAGTCGGGCACTTTGTACATACTTATTTTTTCGGGATGCATTTTTTGCACTAATTTGGAACGTCTGTCCCCGGCCGTAACGTTCGCCCAGATCAATAACGATCTTTTCGTACAAAGGACTGGCAATTTCATAAACAGGCTCTGCTCTGCAACCGCCATCAGTCTGAAACAAGCCAATGGAAGCCATTACCAACCAGGCACTCATTTGCCCCTGATCCTCATCGCCGAGATAGGCATTTGCGGTACCCGTTCCGTAATATTTTTCGATAATCGAACGGCTCCAATGCTGAGTTAACCAAGGTTTTCCAACCCAGTTAAAAAGAAATGCAAAGTGCATCGACTGCTGATTTCCCTGAACAACCGGATAATCCCAATACTGATCGTTTGGCGCATTGTATCGCAAAAGTTCGCTGGCTTTGAAGCCCCAATTCAGGCGTTCAACAAATTTATCGGCACCAATAAGTTTTGCCAGTTCAGGCACATCTTGTGGCACAAAGTAACTCAGTTGCCAGGCATTTCCTTCTACATAATGATGATTGCGGCCGGTTTGAAACGGATCAAACGGGTCTTCAAAATCGCCCGTGCTATCCCGCATTTGCGCATAACCGGTTTCTGTATTGAAAGCGTTTTTCCACCAGCTCCCACGGTCGCTAAAAACCTGATAATCCTTTTCTTTCCCTAAAGCTTTTGCAAACTGCCCCAGGCACCAATCGTCATACGAATATTCCAAAGTATTGGAGAATCGCCCTAAGTCGGAAGGCACATATTTATATTTCAGATATGCCACAAGATCGCGGTTTCCGGCAAAGCCACCGGCTACCTGTGTTGCAGGTGTGGTTTGCATTTTTTTCATCGCTTCAAAAGCTTTTTCTGAATCGAAATCGCGAATCCCCATTTGCCATGCCGATACCATTTGCGGAATTTCGTGCTCAGCAACCATAACCGGGATGTATTCCATTCCTGCGGGTCCTTTTGCCAGCCAGCCATTCACTTCATATAAAGCCAATTGCGAGTTTACCCATTTTGACGACCACTCGGGCGTTACCAGGTTCCAGAATTGATTTAAATTCCAGAAGGTATTCCAAAAGGCATCGCAGCCCAATGCCAGGTGATTTGGATTCGAGAATTTTTGTTTTGTCTCGTCCGGTGCAATCCATTCGCCGTTTACATCGCTCCAGGTATTTCGGCACATTGAGCGATAAAAGTTGCTGTAAAAACGAACTTTTTCCAAACGATTATCAGTTTCTATTTGAATGCGCGACAAATAATCGTTCCAAACATTTTTTTGATTTTCCACAACCGCCTCGTAAATCCAACCAAACGGTTTGGTAATTTCTGTTTCAAGATTTTCTGCAGCATTTTCAATACTTACCAGCGAAATGCCGGACCGCACCTGAACAACATTCGATTTTTTTGTATCGAACTCCACATATACACCGGCATCTTTCAAATCATTCCCGGAAATAACTTTCGAGTCGAAAATTTCGTCGTCCTTCCAACCACCAATTTTCTTAATCGGCTGATCGAACTCAATTACAAAATTGACTGTGTATTCCTGATCAGCGTCGTTACTCCAAACAGTTGGCCTCGGCGATATCTGGTGACTTCTCCCCTCAATACGGGTTGTATTCACCTGCTTAATTTCCACCTCTTTCAGCAAATAGTCATATTCTGCCGGAATGTGCAGATCGATCATCACTCGTCCGTCCTGTTCCTTTGGGAAAGTGTAGCGCTGAAAACTACAGCGTGTGGTGGCCGTAACTTCTGCTTCTATTTTTGTGTCCGAAAGAACTACCTTGTAATAGCCAAGTGGCGATACTTCAGTGGACTTATCAATGCGCGAACGATAGCCTGAATCCGGCTGAAACTGGTCGCCCACCTGAATTTGAAGCGTGCCATTGGTAGGCATCATTCCCAATCCGGCCATTGTCCATTCGTGAATATGACTAAAACAACCGATGGATTCGAAAGTAGGCTGGTAACCGGCCTGCCACCCCGAATTCTGATTATCGGGGCTGATTTTTACCATACTAAATGGCATCCACGGACCAGGAGCAATCATCCAACGCGAATGCGCCGTGCCGATTCTTGTATCAACATAATCTGCCAATGTTTGTAAATGCTGCGGTGCCCGCATTATCTCGCCCGACTGAACCACTTCACCATCAATTAATATTTTATAACTACTTCGCTTTTCTTTAGAAACCGCCGGCATGGGAACTTCTAATTGGTATCGCCCGGTATCCAGCCGGGTTGTGTAAATCGCCTGATCATCCAAAAACACTTCTAAAACAGGAGATCCGGAAAAATGCTCCAAATCAACCAGCAACGGCTGAAAGTTGGTATTCTCTTTTTCTATTTCGTAATCTGTGGGTTCCACATTCCTCACAAAACCTGCCTTATTTTCATAAAGCACCACTCCTTTCGGGCCTTCCATTTTTAAGGCATCAAAAACAATCCACGAACCTTCTAATATGGTTATCGTTACGCAGTTTCCACCATTTTTTATGATTCCTTCATCAACCGGGATTTCCAGAATATTTTCTGCTCCTGCCTCAACGTCGCCATTGATCGATTCGTTTGATTTTCCTTTTAGAAGAAATTTAGACGACTGATCGTTTATTGTAACCTTCACCAACGACTTATCCGGATTCGAATCAATCAAATCGATAACCAATTTCCATTCTCCGGCAGGCAAGTCTTTTATACCAAACAAAATATTTATTTCGTGCGTACGCCAGCCTGCTGTTCCCCAGGTTCCGCCCCAAGTATCATCCGGTCCCGGCAACACATATGCGAAATCAGTTTTGGGAGATGATTTACCAACTAAATAATAACGGTCTTCATACCCGAAATCCTTACTCAAAAAATTCTTGTAATCCGATGGCCCGAGAGCAAGATCTGCTGCAGAATTGTTGTTTGTCCCTATTTCCCAAACAACTTCAGCCGAAACATTCCCATTCAAGAAAAACAGAATCCCCAGAAAACATTTAAGTAATTTGTACATATTGGTTTAGATTAAAATGGCTGACTTCCTCAAAACTACAAGTTACCACATTCCGTCGTTTTATATGACCTTAAATGAACAAGTAACTTACAAATGCGAAATCCATTTGTTCATACATTTAATTTCTTGTGCAAACATATATATATTTTCTAAAACTTAAAATATAAAGGAATATATTTTATTTTATCGTGTTTAGCGTATCTTTGAGCGCAGATAAATGTATAAACATGAAGTTGAACATAGATCACAAAAGTCAAACGCCATTACATAGTCAGGTTGAAATGCTTCTTCGCGAAATGATTCAACAGGAGGAATATCAAAAGGGGAAATTGCTTCCGAACGAAGTCGACCTGTCGAAACAACTTAATATTTCGAGAAATACTTTACGCCAGGCAATTAACAAATTGGTTTTCGAAGGATTACTGGTTCGAAAAAAAGGATATGGCACAAAGGTGGCTGCGAAAGGAATATCGGGGCGGGCAAAAAACTGGTATAGTTTTTCACAGGAAATGCAGGCAATGGGAATTCAAGTTCAGAATTTTGAACTTCATATAAGTTGGCAAACGGCCAGTAAAGAAGTGAGTTCCTTTTTCAATTTGGAGCCCGACCAACAAGTGCTGACTTTAGAACGGTTGCGCGGAAAAAAAGACTTTCCATTTGTTTACTTCATATCCTATTTTAATCCGGAATTAGGTATCAGCAGTGATGAGAATTTTACGAATCCGCTGTATGAGATTTTGGAAAAAAAATACAACGTTAAAGCATCACTCTCGTACGAAGAAATAAGCGCCATAAAAGCAACACCTTTTTTGTGCAAAAAGCTAAATATTCCGAACGAGGATCCGGTTCTGTTTCGACGCCGTTTGGTGTACGACGAGAATAAACGCCCAATCGAGTTCAACCTGGGATATTACCGGGGCGATAGTTTTGTATTTTCGGTGGAGAGTGAGCGCAAGTAAACATTTTGCTCGAGATCGAGAAAACATTTCATTTGCCGCATGATAAAACAAAAGAATCTTCGGAAATAAATTCCGAAGATTCCGATCAAATCAAATTGATTTCTAACTAAAACGAATCGACTATTCCAATCTATTCGAATCTGAACCTATAAAAACTATTTTTCGTTCAAAACCTTGCACACCTTTTGGTTGATCTGACGAACACGATTCTCATCCAGTTTAATCACCTTTCGGTCGTAGGTCATTAAACCATTTACTTCACCCTCAACATCGGTGGTTTGCGTATATACTGCAGCAGAAAAACCGCTTTTAGCCATTTTATAAAGCTCCTCGGCGTATTCCACATATTTATCGGTTACGTCTTTTGAGTTTTTAAACTGAACATAACCCCAGTTACGGTCGGTGGCCCAAAGATGGCCTTCAAGAGCCAGGCCAATTCCACCATACTCTCCTAAAACAGTAGCCCGGCTTCCGTCGTACAAATACATTTCCGGCCCCGGGTAATTGTGCAGGTCTAACATATCGCCAACACGGTAATGGTTTCCACCACTGGCTGGATTCACCAAACGACTTGGATCAAGCGATTTTGTCCACTCCACGATCTCTTCGGTTTTAAACTGTCCCCAGGCTTCGTTAAACGGCACCCAGCACACTACAGAAGGATTCGACATGTGTTCGTTCATGATTTCCTGCCATTCAGTACGGTAATTGGCTTCTGATTCAGGAGAACGTTTGTTCTCTGTTCCATCAAAATATTTACGGTTTTGCCACTGTGGTGAACGGTCGCCATTTGGCATATCCTGCCAAACTAAAATCCCCATTTCATCGCAATGAGTGTACCAACGAGCTGGCTCAACTTTTACGTGTTTACGTATCATGTTAAAACCGAAATCCTTCGTTTTTTGGATATCAAATTTCAAAGCCTCATCAGATGGAGCAGTATATAATCCATCAGGCCACCAGCCTTGATCGAGCGGACCAAACTGGAAATAATCTTTGTTATTCAGTTGCAGGCGTACAATTCCGTTTTCATCGCGTTTGCTTGAAACTTTACGCATGGCAGCGTAGCTTTCAACTGCGTCAACCGTTTTCCCATTGCTGATAAGTTTCACTTCCAGGTCGTAAAGATATGGAGTTTCAGGACTCCATAATTTGGCATTTGGAACGGCCAGTTGAACTGATTGTCCGGCAACAGCTTTTCCACTTGAAACGACACTATTTCCATCTTTAAGAACCACTTCGTAAACATCACCCACACCGGCACCACAAACTGAAGTATTTACCTTCAGGCTTCCGTTGTCGATATTTGGAATTGCAACAACATCTGTAATGTGTTTCTCGTTTACAGGCTCGAGCCAGACTGTTTGCCAGATTCCGGTAACCGGAGTATACCAAATTCCCTCGGGGCGACTTACCTGTTTTCCGCGAGGCTGGTAACCTCTGTCTGAAGGATCCCAAACTTTTACCACAAGGTTTTGCTCTCCCGACTTAGTTATAAATGGAGTTACATTAAATGCAAAGGCATCATAACCACCTTTGTGCGACCCTATTTTTATGTCATTAATCCAAACCTCTGCTTTCCAATCCACGGCACCAAAATGCAGCAATACCTTTTTACCTTTCCATGCTGAAGGAACTGTAAAAGTGCGCTGATACCATAACTCCTTTGTTTCGCCAACAGTTTTCTGAACACCTGACAAACTTGATTCTACCGCAAAAGGAACAAGAATCTCACCATCAAATTGTGCTGGTTGTGTTTGCCCTGCATCGGTTATGGCATAATTCCATAGACCATTCAGATTCTTCCAGTCGGCACGCTCCATTAGAGGTCGCGGATATTCTGGCAACACATTATTTACATCAATTTTTTCGGCCCATGCGGTTTTAATTTTGTCGCCCGCCGGCTTCCACTGAGCAACACTGGTTATCGCACTCAGTACAAAAAACAGAACAATAAATCTTAATTTCATTTATAAAATATTAATTGGTTTATATAATTTTCGTAATTATTTTAATGGTCTTTTTGACACTCCTTCGAAAGTAATTTTCACCGGTTTAATAAAGCCGTCTTCATCAAAGTACATACGATCAATGCAGGTTTCGCGGTGGTTTCCATCGGTTTCTCCTAATGGGCGACGATGGTAAACGATGTAATACTCATCGGTTCCGTGAACATGAATTACAGAATGATGTCCGGCGCCTGTAGCTACATTTGGATCCTGTTTCAAAATCTTTCCAACGCGTTCAAAAGGTCCAAATGGCGAATCGGCAATAGCATATGCAACGCTATAATCCGGGCCGGTCCAGCCACCTTCGCTCCACATAAAATAATACTTTCCGTTACGGATAAACATAAACGGACCCTCCACATAACCTTCGGGCGTAACTTCTTTGAAGATTTCACCATCTTCAAAAGGAACAAAACCTGTAAAATCGTCCTTTAGCTTAGCAACGTTACAATGACGCCAGCCACCATAAAACATGTAATACTGACCATCTTTATCGTGAAAAACAAACTGGTCGATGGGTTGTGCTCCGTTATAAAATTTATCAATTAGCGGTTTCCCGAGGTAGTCTTTAAACGGCCCTCCCGGAGTATCGGCAACACCAATTCCAATTCCTCCTTCTTCCTCATCGCTTTGAATATCATTAGCTGCAAAAAACAGGAAATATTTTCTGCCTTTTTCAATAATGGCCGGTGCCCACATGGCACGCCACGCCCACTTTACTTCTGTAGTATCGATAATTCGCTCGTGCTTTTCCCAGGTTACAAGGTCTTTCGATGAGAAAGCATCCATAAAAACCTGTTCGTTGTATGGTGCCGAATAAGTTGGATAAATCCAGTATTCATCGCCAAACACAATTCCTTCAGGATCGGCATACCAGCCTTCAAACACCGGATTATGATTATTGCCTGTTCTTTTTTGAGCTGTAGTGTTCAAAAACAGTACTAAAAAACAGGAAATAAGTAAAAAACTTGAAATTCTACGGATTGTCATAATATTAGCTATTTGTAATTATATTTAATCTTTAAAGATGAAAAACGGGAAGTGTTTTTGCTGTTTCCATAGGTAACAAAGCCAACACGCGGAGCGAATCCCCATTGAGCAAGAAATGTTCCGTCAACTTGTTGTTCATTATTAACCATTACAGGAATCCAGTCTTGCCCGTTTTCCGACCAGAAAAACTGAAAATAGCGTCCTGATACGGCTTCGTACCTGAGGAACACAGAAGCAGGAGTATCTAATTTCTCCTCGGCAAGAATCTGCTCTTCACCCTTGCTTATTTGATAGAGTACTAATTTTGATTTTTCTACGGCCAGGCTCAACACATGAGCTTCGTTGCTATATATACCTATCCCGCTTCTACCTTCTTCGGGAATAACTTCAGCTGCCAGCTCATAATCTCCTGTTTCAGGTCGTAATCCAAGAAATGAGACACCGTTTTCTTGCGTATTAATAACCAATTCACCAGCATCAATTTTTGAATCAAATTTTACGCCTTTTACATCCCATTCGAAGCCGGTCAAATTTTTATCGGTTGAAAAATCGTCTGCAAATATTGAATCAATCTTTTGAACGGTATTTTCAAATGGAACGGGAGCGGTTACAGAAGCTGTACCGCCATTAAAATAAGGCCAGCCAGTTTCTTCATTCCAGAACATTTCATCAAGCATTACCTGCCTTCCAATAAATTCAAAGTCGGTGGCATTGTATGAATGATACATATAATAGTACCTTCCATCGGGTGTATTTACCAGAGTTCCGTGCCCCGTACATCGCCAGGTTTCTCCTCCTTGCAAAATAGTTTCCGGGAACTGCTCCCAGCCTTCTCTAAGATTTTTAGAACGTGCTACCATTATATGATAATCGCAACGGTTATCACAACAGCCCCCCGCCGAAGTAAACAGGTAATAATACCCATTTCTTTTTATCAAACATTGTCCCTCGTGGCCGGGGCCTTCCCAACCTTTTGTTTGATCAGTAAGTGAAAAATGTTCACCAACTAAACTTAATCCGTCTTCACTTAATTCTGAGGCTAAAATCTGAATCTCGCGGTCAGGTGTCAGTCCGTAGGCTTTCCAGGTAAAGTATAACTTACCATCGTCATCTTTAAATATAAAAGCATCAATGGCCTCGTCGCCCCACTCAACTATAATCCCCTGATCGGTAAATCCTTTGTGAATATCTGTTGTAGTTGCTACTCCAATACAGGCAATTCCGGTATCCTTTCTTTTAGTGGTATAATACACGAAAAATGTGCCGTTGTTATAATAAAGTTCCGGTGCCCAAAAATCTTCAGACGACCAGGCAGGCGGCTCATTAAAAACAGCTCCGATACTTGTCCAGTTGATTAGATCAGTTGATTCGAACAAGGGATAAACCGAGGCAAAATCATTGGTTGTTCCCACTGCATAATATTTGTCTCCTACCCTAATAACAGAAGGATCGGGCAAATCTCCTTTAATCACCGGGTTTTTATAAAATACCTGCTCCTTTTCTTTCTGTTGCGCCGAACAAGAAAATAACACGGCAACAACAGCCAAAATGAAAATCTGTTTTATCATCAGTATTTATTTTAATCTATTCGTTGTAATCGAGCCATACTTTCATTCTTCCTGCTTCCCTGTTATCCCAGGCAAAATAAGGAATTAGAGTAAAGGTCTCATCGCCAGTTGTTCCCTGAATTTCCTTCATGCCAGATAAAATTCCCGACGCATTAGTGGTTTGAAATGTACTGGCTTCCGACAATTGAAGATCGTTCCAGTTTTTGTTTGCCTGATCACTTCCCTCCACACAGTAAACCAGTGGGCCACGCTGAATGGCACGTTTCCCAATATTTGCTTCTACCCTCGGATCAGCGGCAACAACTTCAACCGGCATATCAAGATTCAGCTCTACTTTATCTCCCTTCTTCCAGTTTCTCTCCAAAACAACATAACCGTTCTCATGTTTGACAGCGTCTTCTTTTTGGCCGTTTATTGACACAGAAAAACTTTTACACCATCCGGGAATCCTGAGATTTAAAGGAAAACCAGTTTCTTTTTCAGGCTGAATTTCTAACTCAATCATTCCATCCCAGGGATAATTGGTTTTTTGAACAAGCTCCAGTTTCGAATTCTCAATTTCCATTGTAGCATCGCTTCCTACATACAGATTAACGAATATTCCTTTTGCTCCTGCAACGGCATAAATATAGCCACCTACCGAAGGCAAAAACCGCGACACATTGCTTGGGCAGCAAGCGCAGCCAAACCATGCCTGGCGATGATGATGACCTTCTGATTCCAACGGATTCACATAAAAGAAACGATCCCCTTCGAGCGACATTCCGGAAAGAACACCATTATACATCGACCGTTCCATTACATCAATGTATTTGGCATCCTGCGAAAAAAGATTCATCCTGTTATTCCACAAAACCATTCCGATTGACGCACAGGTTTCGCAGTAAGCCTCTTTGTTAGGAAGATCATAATCTACTGAAAAACCCTCGTTAGAACCAGAACTGCCAATTCCTCCGGTGATATACATATTCCGGTAAACCACATCTTCCCAAACACGTTCAAGTGCAGCTACATATTCGGGTAAATCTTTTTCTGCTGCCACATCTGCCATTCCTGAGAACAGGTACATGGCGCGCACAGCATGTCCTTTAATATCCGAGATCTCAGAAACAGGAACATCATCCTGGCAATAAGCAGGCCCCCAATTATTTTTTTCCCAGATTTCTCCTTTTCCATGAGCATGCCCTCTTTCTTCGAGCAACCAGTATGATAGATCGAGGTATTTTTTATCTCCTGTTTCGTGATAAAGCTTTACCAACGCCAGTTCAATTTCCTGGTGTCCGGCCACCCAATGCTTTTTCCCCGGGCCAAATTCGTTTCCCAGGTAATCGGCAAATTTTACCGCAACATCAAGAAAACTGTTTTTTCCTGTAGCCTTATGATGAGCTATGGCTGCTTCAATCATGTGCCCGCCGCAATACATCTCATGCTTTTCCATGTCAGTCCACCTATCATCAGGATGGTTCAGTGTATAAAATGTATTCAGATAGCCATCGGGTTGCTGTGCTTTGGCAATGTATGCTATCCATATATCCAGCAAAGCTTCGTGTTCCGGGTTTGGATTATTAATCAGCGAATAGGCTATACCTTCCATCGCTTTATAAACATCAGAATCGTCGAAATAAATTCCTTCATGACCACCTTCCATCAATCCGGCAGCTTTTATAAAATTATTGATGCGTTCGGTTGAATCCTGAGTTTGCGCGATACAGGTTTCAAGTGTTGCGTTTGCATGAGCCTGCAATCGAGAACTCCAAAAATGATCGGTGATTTTAACCTGATTAAAAGGCACCGGTTGTGCACTATATTGGAGAGCTGGTTCAGAGCAACCAAAGAGCGCTGCAATTAATGCAAACATAATGCTTTTCAAAACGTTATTCATGTGTTATTATTTTGCAGTGGTTGGTCCGTGAACAATTAATTTCCCGTTCTCATCAATTTCAATCGGATCAATAAAAACAACACGTTCGTCGCCGGTTTCTGATGTTCTGCCGTGATACACACAAAGCATGGTTTTTCTGTCAGGAGCTACCGTTATTGAGTTGTGTCCGGTACCAGTTACGATTCCCCCCTGCTCAACATTTTTTTGTAAAACCGGATTATTATCTGCTTTTTGGAAAGGCCCAAGTGGAGAATCGGAAGTAGCATACCCAACTGCATAATTCTTTCCACCAAAATAATTGGCCGAATACATAATGTAGTAGGTATTATCATTTTTAAATAAATACGATCCTTCGGTCCAACGACGGTTTACTTCGCCCGAAGTTACCGAGCGACTTTCCCATTCGGCTTGCTGATCGTCCATTTTTAATGGTGGACGAAGTAATAACTCTGGCTCGCCGATAATTCCCGAGAAATCAGGTTCCAGTTCCACTCCATAAACCCAGCTTTCTTCAATTTCGTCAAACATTCCTTTTTCGCGTGCCCAGTCTGCCACTTCGCTTTCAACAGGATTTTTATAACAACAACGCGAATAATACAGGTATACTTTATCGTTCTCGAACCAAAGATTACCATCGATTACCGGGTAGCCCGGATCAAAAATCGGACGATCGAATAAATCGGTATATGGTCCGGTTGGATTATCAGCAACCGCCACACCAATACGGAAATTTTCTAATTCGTTTGTTGGATTCTTGCGCCAGTCGGCACTAAACAGCAGATAAAATTTGCTATCTTTTTCATACAACTCAGGTGCCCAAAAGTTGGCAATATTCCATGAGTCGGAAGTATTTCCCTGGTAAATCCGACCTTCGTCTTTCCACGATTTCAGATCGGCAGACGAATACATTTTAAAGCCATCAGTTACTCCGCCGGTTCCAATCATGTAGTACATTCCATCCGACGCTTTTAGAATATAGGGATCTCCAAATTCAACGGGTAAAGGATTCTCGATTTTTAGTTGCGCTTTCTCCGACTGACAGGCTGTAAAAATAGTCGTCAACAGGAATAGCAAAACAAGAGAAAAGTTGTGAAAACGATTCTGTTTCATTATAGGTACGTGGTTTTAAGTTAAAAATCTCCACCTTACAAACCTCAACTGAATTTGCCTTTTCATCGGGCATGATCCGCTTTTTCTAAGGATATTCAACTGACAGGTTGTTGGTTTCGGTATACTATGCTAAAATAAACAAATCTAAGTCATTGGCAATAATTACATACCCGAAACCGCAGTATCCAAATCGGATTCTCCACTTTCGGGCATGCGAAAGTTCAACTTCACTTAGAAGTCGATCATTTCTCCAACATTTTTATAAAATAACCCCCAACTACAGAACGGGCCTGAAAACCTACCTGTTTGGCATCAGGAGTTTCATACCAGTCCGACATTGGAACACGGTCGGGTGTTTCGCTTACGAAACCGTACACAGGATCGATAAATTTCTGGAAAGTCTCGGTATCTTCAGCCAGTGTTGCCGTCCAAATAATCCAGTCCGATTTTGTATAAGTTCTGCGGTTATCCAATGGCAATCCATATTTGTTTTGTTTCGTAAGATAATAGGCAATTTCGGTTTGAGCCACTTCATCCGGGAAAATTCCGAGATTAATCAGTTTGTCCCAAACGATATTGTATTTCTGGCTCCAGGTTGCCGGTTTATCGAAAGTTAAACGGTAGTGATCGCCATCGTCGGCCATTTTCATCCATTCCTGCGCCATTCTTTTAGCTTCAGAAGTGTATTTTTCTGCCACTTCATTTTTGCCCAGCATTTCGGCCAATTTACCGTAGCCTGCAATTCCCATAATCGCTTTTGCCGATAGGTTTACGTTGTGTGCAAAATGACCGGCAAAATCGTCTGTACACAACTGGTTTTCCGGATCAAGACCATTCTCCATCAGGTAATTCGCCCAGGTTGTTAGCACATCCCAATGTTCGGCTGCATAATCAGCATTTCCTTCCACATCGGCAATGGCTGTTGTTAAAATAATCATGTTTCCACACTCTTCAACCGGCATGTCGCCACCATAGGTTTGACCGTTGGCTAAGGGATAAGTACCCACATCATGCGCAGCAAAAGGTTTGTTCCACTTTCCGCTTTCCGAATAGTAGAAAATCGGGTTCAACATTCCTTTTAACAACTCAGGATTGTATTTCAGGAACAATGGCGCCGAAGGATAAGTAACATCCACCGTCCCGATTGAGCCGTTACTAAAGTTTTCTTTTGAAAGGAAAAGCGTGTTGCCATTGGTATCTTTCACCAGTTTGTGCGCAGCAATCGACTGACGGTAAGCCAGCAAACAAAGTCGGGCGTAGTTTTCGCCACCGGCTGCCAGTGCTTCTTCATAAATTGCTTCATCAACAGCATCGCAACGATTCATGATATTCTGGTGATCTTGTGCAGCGGAAGTCAAAGCTTCATTAAAACTTACCTGACCATCTTTTGTCCACCAGGCTTTCAGGTTATCGCCAAAATACTGAATAGATTCAATATCATCGTAAGCCAACATTACATAACCTTTTGCAGGTTTTGCTGATACTTTCCCAATAACATCGGTGCAAGCCAATACCGGCATCGATTTCGATAAAACGGTCGTTGTTTTTTCTTGTCCACCTTCAATTTTACCACGCTCTGCAAAAACTTTTTTCATACCTGCAAAATCACCAATTGCAAGTGTATGATTTGCGGTTTTAGGAGAAGCCAAATAGAAATATCCCCAGTCGATTCGTACGTTGTCACCTTTCTTTTCCAAAACAGGTTGTGCTGTTGTTCCTGTTTTTAAGAAGTTGATATTGCCCGTTTTTCCACTTGTAACCTCCACTTCCTGGCTCAGTTCGTTTACGGCCCACTCCGGAGTTGCTTCAAGATAAACTTCCACTTCGTGCGATTTTCCGTCGGTTGAAACCACTTCGTAATTAATGTAGTTTACCGGGCGCGAAAGCAAATCAAGATCATCCATCAACAGCGGCGAAACAAATTCAACTTTTAAATCAACAGGTCCGCAGCTAAAATCGTATTTGGTTTGAGTAGCCGTAATTTTCACACTATTCTGAATAGCTGTTTGCTCAAAAACAGGTTGAATCTCGCTTTCTTTGAAAATTCCAAAATCAACATAAGCCAAACCTCCGCGATCCCAGCAATGGGCAGCAATGGTGTTTTTTCCATCAAGATTTAGCAAACTTTTATCCAGTTTTAAAATAACGTCGCTTCTGGCACTGTTGCCGGTATTAACGATTTCAGTTCCGTTCAGATAAAGTTCAAAATCATCGTCGTGAGAATACACAAGGAACAAATCAGTTTCAGTGTTAAAAGCCGGAAGTGTAAATTCGCGGCGCACCCAAATGTGTTCTGTTTCCCAAGGCGTTGCAGTTTGAAAAGTATTGGGCGTACCAAAACCTGCTTTCCCGCTTTTCCAGGCTGCATCGTTAAAATCAGGTTTTTCCCAACCTGACGCCGGTTTTTTAGTGAGATATTTTCCGTCCCAGGCTTCTAATTTGGCATTGGGCACAACCGGCTCGAGCGGGATTTCCTCCTTACCCATAAAACGATAGGTTTCGCCATCAACACGAAGAGCACCAATCAAAGAGTGATTTCTGCCAGTCCAGTGTTTTACCGGTGTGTCGAATAACTGATCGGACATGGACCAGGCACTTGTATACGGATCGATGGTTATTAACGGATAGGCCGGCGCACGAAATTCAGCTCCCGCTTCTTCTTTTTGGATTTCCGGTTCAGCGCTACACGAGAACAATAGGGCTCCTGCAAAAATTACAATGAGTTGTTTTAAAGATTGCTTGTAAATTGAAAACATTTTCAGGTCTATTAATTGGTTTTAAGATTTTATAAAATCGATAGTGGAATTGCTCGATACTAATCCACTATGCTAAATCGATAGATACTCGTGGTAGAATATGTTTCTCCCGGATTTAAAATAATCGAAGAGAATTCAGGTTGGTTGGGCGAATCAGGGAAATGTTGTGTTTCCAGCGCAAACGACTCGCGAAAATCAAACGATTTTCCATAAATACCGGTATCTGCTCCATCCATAAAATTTCCACCGTAGAATTGAATGCCAGGTTCTTTTGTAAAAACCTCCATTTTTCTTCCGCTGGCCGGTTCAACAACCGTTGCTGCCCAGGACATTTCTCCACCCTCTGTTTTATTCAATGCGAAATTATGATCGTAACCCAATCCATTTTGGAGCTGTTCGTTTTCGCTTTGCAATGCTAAATCAGCGCCGATGGCTTTTGCTTTTCTGAAATCAAATGGCGTTCCTTCAACCGGAATATTTTCGCCCAGCGGAATCAGTGTTGAATCTACTGCAGTAAACTTGTCGGCATTAATGGTCAACAAATGATCATTGATCGTTCCGTTGCCTTCGCCTTTCAAATTGAAAAATGCATGATTGGTCAAATTCACCGGAGTACTTTCATCGGTTGTTGCTTTGTAGTCGATTTGAACCTCGTTGTCAGCTGAAAGTTGATAGGTTACTTCTACACTCAGATTCCCGGGATAACCCATTTCTCCGTCCTTCGATAAATAAGTCAAAACAATAGAAGTCTCATTCACCAATTTTACATCCCAAACCTGGTTATGAAAACCATCCGGTCCGCCGTGCAAATGATTGGGATCGTTGTTGATAGGTAGGTTATATTCAATATCATTTAAAGTGAATTTACCTTTTGCAATCCGATTTCCAACACGACCGATTAAGGCTCCGTGAAAAACTTCATTTGCATTCAGGTAAGCATCTATTGACGGAAATCCGAGCACCACATCAGCCATTTCTCCGTTCTTACCAGGCACCAGCAAACTTACAATACGACCACCATAATTGGTTACGGCCATGGTAATATCGCCATTTTTCAACTCGTAAATTCCAGTTTCTTTACCGTTGATCATCGATTTAAAATCTGCTTCTTTCAGGGTTCCGCAGATCAATTGCTCTGATGGTTTTTGATTACATGCAAAAGCAAGCGTTGCAAAAATGAGTGCGACAAATAGGTTTCTTGATTTCATACTATTGGTTTATTTGGTTTTGTTCTATCTCTACTTCTCCCGAAGGACGCTTAAGTTGTTTTCCGGCTCTAACGGCTTCTCCGAAATAGGGAGTTCCATCAGTATTCCAGGTAAAAGGTTGCATTCGCACATCGCGATCCCAACCGGGTTCTGTCGTTTTTTTCGAGTGATAAATAATCCAGTCCTCTATTCCGTCAGGCGACTTAACAAACGAAACATGCCCAACACCATAAACCGAATCATTTCCTTCGAAAACCGGACCTGTTTTAATCCAGCTTTCAGGATCGAGCGGATCGGCATCCGGATTTTTTAGCTGCAACATTCCCTGGCGGTATTCTTTTAGCCATGATTCCCTGCAGGAATAGATGATAAATACCTGATCATCATGTTTCAAAACCTGAGGACCTTCATTCAAATCCAAAGGGCCACCGGTTTCCCAGCTTTGTTCAGGAGACGAAAGCAACACCCGCTTTCCTTTCAAGGTGTATGGATTCTCCATTTCCTGAATAAAAAGGTGTTGCGATGTGGCATCGGTATCCATTTGTTCCAGCCATCCCGACCAAATCGCGTACAGTTTATCGCTATGTTCCAGCACGGTCATATCAATGGCCCAAATGTTTTTTGAGTTGTCTTCAGGATCGTCGCCGGTATTTAACATTCCCATATCTTCGTATTCACTATAAACATTATCGTTTACCGAGCGTAAAACCCCTGCTCGCTGATGAATAAAAGGTGGACCGGAAATGCCGGCCGCATAATAAACGTACCAATGTCCATCGATAAAATGAATCTCCGGAGCCCAAACACAGTTGCTGTTCCAACCTGAAGATGGTGCTTGCCAAATGGATTTTGCCTCCGTCCTTTTTGTCATGAATTTTGAACTGGAAACAGCAATTCCGTTATTGCTTGAGAAACAGTAGATGTAATTGTCACTCTGTTTTACCATCCACGGATCGGCTCCCTCCCAAACAGGATTCTTGAACGTTGTTTCCAATTGCGGTTCGTTACCTTCGACTATCTCGCTATTACAAGACCCGTTGAATGCTAAAAAAAGTAGTAAAAAGCTAAAGTATTTTTTCATGGCTAATTTAAATCTGGCACTACTGATCTGCGGAATCATCACCCACTAATTCATAGCGAAACTCGTAAGCCCCCGATCCCATGTTCAGCGTTACCCCTTTGATGTTATTTTTCATTTCAGTTTCAACTTTATTATCAGTTAGCATCGACCTGATGTTTATTTCATCCCCTGAAGCGCCAGGTAATATTACCCGGGCCGTTGTATTGGCGGGAATCGAGATCTCGTATATAAAATCGCTTCCTTCTATCCTCCATGTTGATTTTATTTTACCATACATTGAAATAAATTCAGTATTGGCATTTGTCAAACCTCCTCCGGGATGTGGCGACAACACAAAATGCTTATACCCGGGATTTTCCGGATCGAGACTAATACCACCGATATAACTATACATCCATTCTCCAATAGCTCCATAGGCATAGTGGTTAAAGCTGTTCATACCAACATCCTGAAACGTACCGTCAGGTTTTTGCCCATCCCAACGTTCCCATATTGTAGTTGCGCCCTGTGTTACCGGGTACAACCACGACGGGTATTCTTTTCGGTTTAATAACATAAAGGCAAGATCAGTATACCCATGATCAGACAACGTTTTACAAAGTAGTGGTGTTCCCACAAAGCCAGTTGTCAAATGTCCAAACTTCTTAACATCCTGCGCCAAATAAGCGGCAGCTTTCGGAATCAAATCTTTGGGTAATAGGTTGAAGGCCAGCGCCAGACAATAAGCTGTTTGTGTATGCGAAACCAAACGTCCATTCTCTGTGACATATTCCTTTACAAAGGCTGACTTGATATCGTCCGACAGTTTTTGATATTTCGCGGCATCCGCATCCATACCCAGGATGCGAGCAGTCTTTGCCAGGATTCCCGACGAATAGGAATAGTATGCGGTTGCAATCAGGTCTTTCTCGGTTGTAGCTCCGGGATAATCCGAATTTGTTGTAGCGAAAGCCAGCCAGTCGCCATAATGCCAGTTCTCTGTCCACAAATTATCATCGCCAGCCATCTTGTTCATATAATCAACCCAAGCTGTCATACTCGCGTACTGCTGTTCCAGAATTCGCTTGTCGCCATAAACCAGGTACATGTTCCAAGGAATAATTGTTGACACATCGGACCAGGCTGTTGAGCCTCCTTCCCCGTTCAGAACGTCCGGAATCACATGCGGAACTACCCCTAAAGGGAGCTGGTCGGCAGCAACATCACCCATCCATTTCGTAAAGAAAGAAGCAACGTTGTAATTAAAGGCTGCTGTCATGCTGAAAACCTGCGCATCGCCGGTCCAGCCCAATCGTTCGTCACGTTGCGGACAATCGGTCGGCACATCTAGAAAATTACCTTTTTGCCCCCATTGTATATTGTGCTGCAATTGGTTAATTAACGGATTGGAACAACTAAACGATCCACTTGGTTTCATATCCGAATGAATGACTTTTCCTTTTATCATGCCCAGTTCAGGCTCCTTCTTGTAGCCAATCAGCTGCACATAACGGAATCCATGAAAGGAAAAATGAGGTTCAAAGATTTCCTCTCCTTCTCCCTTTAAAATAAATTTATCGGTGGCTTTTGCCGCCCGAAGATTAGCTGTGTAAAAATTACCGTCTGTATCCAGTACTTCCGCAAATTTCAGGGTAATTGTATCGCCTTTAGCTCCCTCTGCTTTCAGCTGCACCCAGCCGACCATATTCTGCCCCATATCGAAAACAATTTCCCCTTTTGGGGTGGTAATCAGCTTTTGAGGAATAATTTCGTTGCAAATCGTCACCAATTCACCCTGCGGCGCTATTAACGTTTCTTTGGTATGTTCCAATACTGCTGTCTGTTGCCATTTGGTATCGTTGTATCCGTAGTTGGCCCAACCCGGCATCTCCAAGGAAGCATTATAGGTTTCTCCATTGTATATATCCGACGAAACAATCGGTCCTGTCGACACTTTCCAGCTATCATCTGATTTGACAATCTCGCTTGTTCCGTCCTTGTATTCAATTCGAAGTTGACACAAAAGGACAATTTGATTGCCAAAAAAGTTGTTCCCTCTCCAAGCAATGTAGCCCCGATACCATCCGTCACCCAGAATCGCGCCGATTGTATTTTGAGACTGAAGCAGATCAGTAACGTCATACGTTTGGTATTGCAGTCGCTTATTGTAACTAGTCCAGCCAGGAGTAAATAAATCAGTACTCACTTTCTCTCCATTAATCAACAACTGATACAAACCGAGTGAAGTCACATAAACTCTCGCTGACTTGACTTTTTTTGTTGTTGTAAACTCCTTTCTAAAATATGGACTTGGCCTTTCATCGATATCCGGGTTATCAGTTGGATCAGTAATCCAGGAAGCCTTCCAATCAGATGGTTTCAACAAACCCATTTCCCAGAAAGCAGGTTCACTCCATTTAGATACTTTTCCCTTATTGTCCCACGCACGAACCTGCCAGAAAAAACGCTGCATCGACTCCGGTTCAGGACCTCCATAAACAACATTTACGGATTGATCAGATTCCAATTTCCCGGAATTCCACAATTGTTTGCTTTTTGATTTAAGGTTCTCGACAGTAGATGCAACTCTGATTTCATATGCTGTTTGTTTTACATTTTGGGCATCGGTAATGAGTTGCCAGCTCAAACGAGGTTTCACCACGTCAATCCCTATTGGATTTTTTTGGTATTCGCAAACTAATTCTTTGATTTGCGTTTCTGCAAAAATTGGCAAATTAAAACCAATAAGGAGGACAATGACGATGAAAACTTTCATCCATTTTATTTTTATGTTCATGTGAATCCAATTAATCGGTTAATTGAGCAATAAATTGAAACCTTGCCTTTTGGATGTTACCTGCCAAAAACCACCATTTGTATGGTTATCACACGTAGCATACCAAAGTACAAGCAGAAATATAGATTATGAATTTAATTTCCCGAAGTCAGTTTTTTAATTAAATCCACTTCTTCCTGGCTGTACGGAGTTCCATCGGGATGAAAGATCTCGTGAAACCATAATGGAGGTTCCGAACCATCTGGAATCGGTTCGTCCCAGGCATATTTTGTATTCGATTTTCCGGCTACCAGTCCCCAGTTTATGGCACCTATATTCTCCTTGACCAGAATAGGCATAATATTGGTAAACAAACTGTTGTTACGACGAGCCATGTACTCAGTGCAAACCATTGGCAGTCCTCTAGTTTTTAAAGTATCAATAGCAGCCTGGTGTTGTTCCGGTCCTTCGTAATTGTGATAAGTAATGATGTCGGAATTTGCAAGCTGGAATCTATTTAAATCGGTTAACGAGGCGTTCCATACTCCGGCAGAAACCGGTTGAGACGGACGGATTTCCCATGCCCACTTAAATACTTTTTTCAATAATGGCATGGAACGGTTACCATAATTAGAATTACCAGGTTCGTTGTACAAATCCCAGATGACAATACGATTATCATCTTTAAATGTAGTAAGTACATCTTTCACGTAGGTTTCCAGTAAGTTAACAAGGTTATCGTCTTCGTACAATAAATCTCCGGGATCGCGCACCCAACCTGAATTATGAACACCTGGTTTGGGCTCAGGTTGTTTTCCTGCCTGATAAGTGGCATTCCAGCAATCGTCGAAAAACACAAAAATGGTTTTTATTCCGTGACTATCAGCAATATCCAAATATTTGCCCATCCGTTCCTTGAAACCTTCTTTATCCACCTCCCAGGCAACGTGATGCAGGTATACCCGCATACAGTTCATTCCTATTTCTTCTGCCCATCCAAGCTCCCTGTCGATTGTTTCCGGATCAAAAGTTTCAGCTTGCCAGGTTTCCAGCTGATTAATTGCAGTACTCGGATTAAAATTACTTCCCCGTAACCATCCATTTTCTTCTGCCCAGGCATTTGCCTGGTCTGTAGTCCATTGGCTAGCAACTGCTTCCGTTTTTTCTAACTTCTCTTCTGTACTTTTGGGTTTGTTTTGACAAGCTGAAAACGCTATAACAGCTATCAACATTAAAAAAATTACTCTTTTCATAATTATATTATTTATTGTTATTATTTCATATTTATTCAATTATAACCGGGCACCAGGTGTATGGACTATTATCATCACAATTTGCCATTAACTCATTGATTGTACTTCCTTGTGCCTGATAAGACAGTACAATGTTCACTCCCATTGTCCTATTCAGGTTATTTCCTATCAATTGCATTGGAATAGCCAATTCTAGCTGACTTGCACTACCATTGTTTTTTACCTGACACTGAACTTCACCCGGTGCATCTCTTTCTACCCATTCACCGTAATTTCCCTCTTTTATAACAATTTGACCATCAAAGCCACATTCAAATGAATAGTTCCCATCATGGGGAGCTTCATATCCTTTACGGTGTGTATCAAGCTGAAATGTAACTTTGCCATTGAAGGCAAATTCGCTTGTCGGATTGTCTACTGAAGCCGCAACATATAAATTATTATCATCGATACACAAGAAAGCTCTCATATTGGTTGGGCTTTCATGTCCCACAAAATACGGCCAGTCCGTTTGCCAACATTCATCTTTTAAATCTCCATCAATGGTTGGACTTCCTGTTTTGATTTCATATTCCGGGATTACATGGCCCTTAATCATCCATACTTCGGTAGAACTGTATGAATATGCGTTGGTTGATGTAATTGCAACCGGAACAGTTCCATCTTCTATTACTGAAACAGAATTCCACAATCCCCATTTTGAGAGCGGAATTTTAAAAGGTACACTTCTGTTTTTGAATTGCCTGCCTGAGTCGTCTCCAATCTCAATATGTTGGCACGAACGATCCCATATATCGCTGCGGTTCCATGTTGACTGATAGGAAAGTAAAACTTCGCCGGTTTTTAACCTGGCCAAATAAGGGCCGCCAGCATAAACAGCCTCATCGAATGGATCCTCCAGCGGATGGTAATCTCTGCGAACATCATCAGCAGTTACATAGCCATTCGTCCAGTTTTCCGTTATCTTCTCGTGATAAATACCGGGTTTAAATTGTCCAACTTTATTGTCTTCTATGGCTACAATTATCTCCCCTTTGTCTTCAAGCACCAGGGGAGCTGGCATTCCATCGCGACGTCCTTGTCTGAATCCGACTATTTCCGGCTCTGCAGTCCAATTATTCCCGTTATCGTTTGATCTTAGAACTGAAATATTTTGTTCGTCGGAAGAAGTATAAATTCCTTCATTCGAGAAAAACAATTGCACCTCTCCATCGGGCAACTGAGCGAATGAAGGCTCCCAACACCCATTGTTAAAAGTTGACTGCGCTTCATAAAGTAATTTTTCATCCAGCCAATTTTCACCTCCATCGATGCTTTTCCTTACTTTAATTCCAAATTTTCGATCATCGGAATACGGTTCAAGAGGACGTGGATTGCAGGCAATCAGTAACGAATGGTCCCTCAATTCAATTATATCAGGCACTGCCATATTGATGTTATTTTCTTTTGCAAAAATAATTTGTGGAACGCTCCATGTCATCCCCAAATCATCACTAAATACCAGCTCAACATTACCTGCTGAGGTTTCGTACACACAGGCCAATCTGTTATTGTGCAACTGTATCAGGCGCGAATATCCACAATATGCTATTGTGCGACCATCGGCAGGTGCAATTTTTACCATACTGCCATAATCCCATGCAATTCTGATTCCTTCAATATTTTGCTTAATTGCCGGAATTTCTCTCTCTTCTGTAATGTCATTCCCTTTGTTGCACGCCATTACAAAAACGGCACACGAAAGAAGACAAATCACTAACTTTATCCTGTTCATACTTCTATTTCAATTCCGGTACTATATAATCGGGCCCAATAGTCATTCCTGCAGTTGTAAATTCAACGGTAGTGATGTACATATGACGCGGATGTATATTGGTTTGGCTGTTGTGTGCATGAAATACTTTTCGAAGGTTCCCATCTTTATCCGTAAAAATGGCGCTATGCCCTACACCAACCAAATCTCCGGGCTTTTGGTAAAGCGGATTATTCTCATATTTCACCCAGGGCCCCTTAATATCTGTCGCCGTAGCCACTCCAATTCCATAAAACTGACTTTTGTAACTGTTGGCCGAATAGGTCATATAATAGGTATCGTCATGCTTTATCACAAATGCCCCTTCGTTTACACGTGGCCATACTTCTTCCCAAGCCTGAGAAACGTTAATGCACTTTGTCATAGTTTCGGTTTTAATCGTTTTTAAATCGTCTTCCAACTCCGCCACCCAAATATTCAGTCCATCGTTAAAACGATCGAAAAATAAATATGGCTTGCCGTCGTCGTCAATAAACAACGAGTTATCGATGCACTTTTCACCTTCAATCATTGGCTTGTAAATATCTTGTGTAAAAGGTCCTAAAGGACTGTCGCTTGTTGCAACACAAATATGCTCGTCGGCCGAATAGTACATGTAAAACTTACCGTTTACATGATACACTTCAGGCGCCCAAAACCACCGGTCGGCCCAAACATCCATTTTATTTAGTGCCAAACCTCTGTCGGCGCCCTCCGGAATACTCCAGGTTAACAAGTCGTCTGAAACGAAAACTGCAATACCATCATTCAAATACGTTCCGTAGGCATAATAAGTATCCTCCCAAAGCATAATAAAAGGATCGCCTAAAGGTACTTTAGCAATTTTTGGTTCGGGATTTATATCCGGGTCTTCTGGTTGCGACTCACTACAAGATGAAAACGGTAACAAGAATAGCAACACCACACTATACAAGAATATATTTTTCATATTTTATTTTATGATCGTAATAGATCAAGTTTTTTAAGGACCCAGCTTTGTTTTTTTTATATTTTAAACCGGATCTTTTGAAACAATGAGTTTTCAGGTGTTGAATTTCCGCCAAATTGAAAAGTCGTGATATATTCCTCTCAATTCTCGTGGTTACCCAAATGCCCAGAAACTTAACCCTTGAAAAAATAATTTCAGGGGTTGTTGAAAATCATAATTATCCGGAAACTTTCGTCACACGCTCCCCCTCTATCAAAACTGTTCGTCTATTTTTCTGACACCAAAGGCACAATAATTTTATCTTCTTCAACACTGAATTTATGGAGACCGGCATCAGCGTCCCACTCTTTTGCTACGGGAACTATTCTTGTTCTCCTGGGATTTACCTCATGTTTACTGTAGTGAACATGATATACATAATACAACTGTCCGTTTGGTCCTTCAAAAAAGTCGCCGTGCCCCGAACCATTTTCATTAACAATAGAACGGTGAATAATTGGGCTATTCTTTTGCTTGATCCATGGCCCAAATGGCGAGTCGGCAACTGCATAACCAACCGCATAATCTACATTTTGAAAATGGTTGGCGGAATAAAACAGGTAATACTTATCCTTCAATTTAAAGACAGTTGGCCCCTCCATAATTGGTGCCGATTCGAAATTTGGAGTAGCTTCCCAGGCTTCTGTCTGATCAAAACATTTCTTTAGTGTTTCCGACTTTATTTTTCCTGTTTCCATATCGAACTCAGCCACCCACAAGTAATTGCCCTGATTAAACCGCACATGATACAGGTAGTATTTGCCATCTTCATCTTTAAAGATAAACGAGTCAATATTTTTCTCAGAACCATCAATCGGAGCAACCTGATCTTGCGTGTATGGCCCCAATAAAGATTTTGACTGTGTTAACACAGTTTGCTCGTTGGCAGTATATGACAAATAATAAGTATCCTCAACTTTTAATATCTGTGGAGCCCAGAAACCTCTTTCTCCAAAAGCCTGGTTTCCTTTTGTCATGATCATATAGACCCCGTTTGTTGAACCTGCAGGCGAATTCCATGTTTTCAGGTCTTTGGATACCAACACCGAAAATCCTGTTGGTCCTCTCCGGTGTCCTCCTGTTCCGGTCATATAATACGTTTCTCCCTGTATATAAATCGTGGGATCGGCATAAAATATTTCCTGGGATTTCTGTGCCGCTACTTGTGTGGCAAAGAAGAATATAAGTGAAATGATGATTATTAATTTCATTATTAAGTTATTTAAGGTCCGCTCCTTAGGCTTCATAACAGCAGTAAAGGGCCTGTGAAGCATTTATATTTTCATTCACGTAATCAGCACTGTGCCATTATTCCTTTACTATACCAAAATGATCCACCAATTGCTCGTATTCTTTTTTTGAAATCGTAATCATGCATCCATGTCTTACCGATGACGGAAGACTGTATTTGTCCCAATCGCGGTGAAATGTGTAACCCGACGCCTGGTACCATGGACCGTTCATATTATCAGCAATGGAGAGGCCATACGAAACACCCGGGTATTGCTCGTAATAGAGGTACCAGATTTTATTGTCAGGTGATGGAATAAGCATCGGAGCTTCCCTAAAGTTCGGACTTATTGAAGGCCCTGGCTCGGAATAAGGCCCCAACAAAGCTGGCGCCTTCGAAATTCGGATGGTTTTACCGGTTGTCCAGTATAGCGTTGGATAGGTTTCATCCTTTATTATCGCGTAATAATCGTCGCCAATTTTGCGTATAAAAACATCGATTGTACCCATATCCCATTCGAACAATCGTGTTGGATGATCAGAGAAAGTTTTCAAATCTTTCGATAATACATAAAGCGTTCTTTGGCTTGCCCAGTAGGTTTCTCCTCCTTCTTTGTGGGGAGTGTGCCAGGTTACCACATATTGTTTTGAATCCTGATCGAAATAAATTTTTGGAGCTCCGATTCTTTGCAGTGCATACGAATAATCGGGAGTGCTTTTTAAATCGGGCTTAAGCGTACTGTATTTTTCCCAATTAATTAAATCTTCAGAAACCCAGAAGTTGATATCGGGTGAACCATCGCCCATGTTTCCGGCAATGTAATAACGACCATCGTGTCCCTTACAAATATCGGGGTGGCCATGATAATCATCAAACACTCGCTTACGATCATTCAATGCGTACCAATGCAAACCATCGAGACTAACCGAGTAATACAACTCGCCATAATCCTGGTGAGTCATGTGTGCGAACAAATAGGCTTCGTTTATGGGTTGCTCACCGTCTTTTACCTGGCCTGGCGGATCGGGTTGCTGCGCGTTTAAACTCAACACGCCAAAAACCTGAAAAAAAAGAAAAAAAATGGCTGCAAACTGCTTAGTTTTCATAGTTGGTCTGGTCTTTATAGTAAAAAAATCTACAAGACCTTTGATTAAAAGGCCTTGCAGATTTGTGTATAAATATTAATACATTGGGTTTTGATCCAAATTTGGATTATTATCAATTTCAGTTTGAGGAATAGGCATACGGCTTGACTTTCCTACAACAAAATTGCTAAAGTCAGAATCACGGCTTATCAACTCATTTAAACCTTCGCTAGACTCCCACAAATTCCATCTTTTCAGGTCCGCCCAACGAACACCTTCCAGACACAGCTCCAGCGAACGTTCCATCTGTAAACGCTTCAGGAAAGCATCTTTTGATGTAACAGCCGAGGCATACAATGTGCTATTCTCAAGTTTTGGAAGATTTGCACGTTCCCTCACCCTATTAACACATTCGATTGCCAATGCAGGAGGTGTACCGCTTGAAAGTTCGGTTAAACATTCAGCATATAAAAGCAACACATCGGCATAACGGATCACACGGAAATTAATTGGCGAATAATAGTCTTCATGATTCCTGTAGTAGTCACCCTGATATTTTCTAAAGAAACAGTCGGTTCCCCATCCGGCTTCCCAGTCACGTCCGTAAATTTTTTCATCCGGATAATCTGTTTGCAACTCCGGATAAAAGATGCTCGCCCTTAAACGCGGATCAATTTGACCGTAGGTGGTTGTCTCTTTTTTATACTCATCAACCAACCATCTTCTGGGTTGTCCGTCGCACCAGCCAATACCTCTTGGAGCAAAAAACTGTGCCCTGTTTGATCCAACGTTTTGGTTTGGCACATCGCCGTCACCACGTGGATTAACATCAGAGAACTGGATTTCAAAAACCGATTCCATATTATTCTCGGTGGTGTGCATAAAATTGTCTTTATAGTTGGCTACCAGATCATAATAACCGGCACCGGCACCTTCAACCAACCACGATAGCGCCTCTTTAGCCTCCTGCCATTCGTGCATCTGCATATGCACTTTTCCAAGCAGTGCCAATGCAGCGCCTTTTGTTGGACGTCCAAGATTGTTGTTGTCCCACTGGTCAGGCAAACCATTAACTGCGTCCTGAAGATCGAGTTTAATCTGAGCAAAAACCTGAGCTTCTGCAACTTGTTCGGGTGTATCGTCAGGTTGCGAAGCATTAAGTACCAAAGGAACGTTGTCGAACATCAGTGCCAGGTTGTAATAGTAAAATGCCCGAAGGAATTTAGCCTGTGCCAGTATGGCATCTTTGTCGGCCTGGTTGCCAAATTCGATTTCCGGCACATAGTCAAGCACCTGGTTGCAACGGAAAATTGCTTTGTAATGATCGCGCCACATCCATCGGTTGCCTTCCCAGAAGTTGTAGTTGAAATAAATAAACCGGGTCCACTCTTTCAATTCGTTCCACGGACTTTGACTGTATCCTTCGTCTGATGTCAGATCAAAGCGAAAATAGATCCAGCGTGTCCAACTGCCGGGTTTATAAAACATAGTATATACCGCATCAAGGCCCAACTGGGCATCTTCAGGGCTTTTCCAAAAAGTAGCTGTTGTTGGAAAGTTTGGGTTCTCTATGTCAATCAGGTCTTCGGAGCAAGACATTGCCGAGAAAACCATTACTAATAGGCTATATATTAAAATCTTTTTCATAATTTTTCTAAATTAGAATTGGAATGAAAGTGAAAAAACAACTGATTTCGGCGATGGATAAGCAGCATCATCCTGTCCTTTTACCCAAATATCGGGTGACTTAAATTCAGGATCGAGACCAGTGTATTTAGTAAACGTAAGTAGATTTTGGCCTGTAACAGACACTCGCATATTATCAAAAACATTAAGCAACTGTGCATCAGGGAATGTATATCCCAGCGTCATTTGTCTGATTTTGAAATACGATCCCTTCTCTATCCAGCGATCCTGGTCGCCGCGTGCGTTTCTGTTATCTGCATATATTACCCTTGGATTATCTGTATTCGGATTTTCCTCGGTCCACCCTCTGTATCCTGAAAGGTGGTTTGTATTATCCGAGAATCCGCCCATCCAACTGGCAGCGCCATTAAATACATCCTGACCAAATGAGCCAAAACCGGCAAAACTGAAGTCAAAATCTTTATAACTCACCTGTCCGTTTAACCCAATCTCAAATTTTGGCCATGGATTTCCGGTTATCGTTCTGTCCTCGTTGTTAATTTGTCCATCGTCGTTTACATCCACATAGCGGATATCTCCGGGTTTTGCATTGGGTTGAATAACTGTTCCTGCCGAATTTTTATGCGCCAAAACTTCGCTTTCATTCTGGAAAAGTCCATCCGTTTTAATCGTATAGAACATGGCTAACGGTTCACCAATTTCGGTTTTAGTTATCCAGGTATATTGCTCTACTTTTCCATAACCAAATTCCAGCACCTCATTTCTTAATCGTGTAAATGTTGCTCCCAGAGAGTACTTAAATCCACCCTTTGTATCTCTCCATGATGCAGAAAACTCAAATCCCTTGTTTCTCAAACTTGCTGCATTAACATATGGATTTCCTCCATCATTTCCGGTTGTCAACAAAATTGGCATTGGCGTTAATACATCTTTGGTTGTCGAGATAAAATACTCGGCACTCATTTGCAATTTGCTATCAAGGAAAGCAGCATCAAGACCAAAATTTTCCTGAGTTTGTTCTTCCCATTTCAGGTCAGTATTCACCAGTTTTATTTGGGTCATTCCATTTGCCAAATGCTGATCAGATCCAAAAACTGCAACAGGGAACGAGTTTAGAACTGCCACATAATCCCAGTTTCCAATGTTTACATTACCCAATGTACCATGGCTGTATCTTAACTTTAAATCGTTAATCCACGGAACGTTAAAGAAATTTTCTTTACTAATTCTCCATCCTGCAGAAACCGAAGGAAAGAATCCCCATTTATTATCGGGTGCAAATTTTGAAGATCCATCGTAACGGAATGTCGCACTCACTAAATACTTCTCAGCAAAGGTGTAGTTCAATCGTCCGAAATACGAAATTAACGATGACTCGCCGATATTTCCCCAGGCATTCGGATCGGTCGTACCTGCATCAATTACATCAAAATAACGCTCGCCTACCTGAACCAGATTTTTCTTTTCGGCAGCAATCATTTCATAGTATGTATTCTGGTAAGAGTTACCAACAACAGCACTAATATCGTGTTTACCAAATTGGTTTTTATATGTTAATGTGTTCTCAATTAACTTATTTTCATATTTCGCTTTATTTTCATACCGGGTAGAAGGTTCGTAGGGTTGATTAAGCGTGAAATTACCTTCTTTCCTAAGCCATTTATGGTTATCGCGGCTTGTCTCGTAACCTAAGTTTATTTTATACTGCAAGCCTTCAAACAGGTCAAGTGTAGCATAAAGATTGCCTCTTATTCTCAGGTTCTCATCGCTATTATACATTAAATCTTCTGTAGCTATAGGATTCGAACCGAATGTTCTTGCTGTTGCTTCATTTCCATATCCATAACCGCCAAAATTGTTTTCGTCGTATATCGGAATGATAGGTAACATGCGAAGTACATCAATGTGTTTTGAAAAAACAGAATTCTGGTTTTCCACAAAGGTGTTGCTGACCGCCAGGTTCTCACCAATAGTGAAAATACCTTTACTTCCCTCTGTATTTACCCTGAAACTGTAACGCTCCATTGAAGTACCGTAAACGGTTCCCGGATTATCGTAATAATTCGTGGAAACCATGTACCTTCCATCCTTACTACCACCTGAGAAGGATAAATTGTGGTCTTGAACAATTGCTGTTTCAAAAACGGCATCATTCCAATCGGTGTTTCCCTCCATCCAGTTTGGAACCGCGTGAACATCAGGAACACCATCAGCAATGGCTGTTTCGTATGCCTCTGTTGTAATATCAATCCATTCTTCGCGCCCCATCAAGTCCATCATTGGAAGCTGATCAATGGAAATTTTTCCGGTATAGTTTACTTTCATTTCGCCGGCAGCACCTTTCTTGGTTTCGATAATAATTACACCGTTAGCTGCTCTTGAACCGTAAATCGCTGCGGCAGAAGCATCTTTTAATACCTGAATTGACTCGATATCATTTACGTTAAAATCGCGATTACCAGAGGTTGGCAATCCATCGATAATATACAAAGGGTTATTGTTGGTAAAGTTACCCAACCCCCTGATTTCAACTACCGGCTCGCTGCCAATTCCTCCGCTTGAACGGATGTTTACACCTGCAACCAGTCCTTGTATTGCATCGCCAACCGAAAGTGCGCTAACGTTTTTAAACTCTTCAGCTTTAACAACAGAAACCGCTCCGGTTAAATCGGCCTTTTTAACTGTACCGTAACCAATAGCCACTACTTCTTCAATCCCAATAGCATCAACAACCATTGAAACATTGATATTACTCTGACTTCCAACTTCAATTTCCTGGGTAAGCATACCTACAAAAGAAAACTGAAGAATATCGTCTTCGGAAATAGTTGTTAAGAAATACTCTCCATCAGCATTGGTAACCGTACCTTTTGTAGTTCCTTTTACCACAACTGTTACACCTGGCAATGGCTCACCACTGCTATCGGTAACTAGACCGGTAATTCCATTCTGTTGAGATGCAATTCCTATTCCGGTAGCCGGATTATACGCATCTGAATGTTTGACAATTATATGTCGGTCCATTAATTCATAAGTATACTCTGTTCCTGCAAAAACTTCCGAGAGGATATTTACGATATTGGAATTTGTTTGAGTAATGGACACTCTTTTCGATAGATCAACTTGTTCACTATCATAAAAAAAGCGGAATTCACTGGTTTTTTCAATTTGTTCAAATAGTTCAGCTAGCCGGGCATTTTTCATGTCCAATGTTAACTTTGTTGATTGCGCATATGTTGAAGCCGAAACCTGCACAAATGCTACTACTACAAGCAAACATGTGATCTTCATAATTTTCATTAGTTTTTTGAAATGAGGCACACAACTCTCCCCATTGCAAATGTTAGTTTTTTTCATACATTTAACGTGTTAAAGTTTGATAATTGAGCCGTTTGGCTTATTTATTGATTCTCAAAAGGAAACATTAGGAGTGTTTCCTGACAGACGGGAAGTGCGGCCAGGCATTTCCCGTTTTTAGTTCATAAATTTGGTTTATTACATAGGCATTATTTTTAGCTATTTGTCGATATATATTTTTCCACTGTCAAAATAGTAATCAAAGGGTTTACCCGAAGCACTTTTAAATACCTCCATAAGGGTGTAAATATTGTCATCCACACTTAAAGTACCGGTAAAAATGCGTGATTTAAGCTCTTCGTCGCCAAATATGATTTCAACATTGTAAATACGGGCAATTTTGATTGCCAGCGAATCAAATCGTTCATCCTTAAAGCTATAAATGCCTTTTTGCCAGTAATCATGAAAACCATCCGGGATGATTGATTCGTACACCTTCCCGGAGGTTTTGTCATAAACTAAACTATGCATTGGTTTTACCATAAAAGATTTGTAACTCTCTTCGGTAACACCAGAATGAATATCAAATTGAATTTTTCCTGAAACCAGTTCTGCTTTTACCTCATCGTCATCGGGGTATGCCACCACAGCAAACCTGGTTCCCAAAACTTTTATGCGGTGTTCCCCCACGTTTACAATAAAGGGATGATCTTTATCGTGTGTTACTTCAAAGAATCCTTCTCCTTCAAGCTCCACATTTCTGAAATCTCCTACAAAATTTTCAGGATAAACTAAACGGGTTCCATTACTCAACCAAACCTTAGTACCATCGGGCAACACAACCGAAGTTCGGTTTCCTTTCGGTACAACTATTTCATTCATTGCGATTTCATCATTGAAATCTGCATACTGAACTAAATAACCGGCTGCAACGGCCAGAATTATAATTGCTGCATATTTTGCGATATTCAGCAGAATTGAATTCCGGTGGCCTTTAACACCTCTTTTTACTGCATTAAATCCTTGATTTATGGTTTCGTCATCCATTTCGTTACCTGTTTGCAGTATAGCCCAAAGTGTTTTATAACGAATATATTCCCGGCTGTTCTCCCCCGATTCGTTTATATAATTTAAAAGCTCGTCTGAATCTTTCAGCGCCTTTTTTTCTGTTATTTTATGTATTAGTTTTTCTGAATCCATTTTGTGATTGTTACTAGTTAAATGACTAAACTTGCTTATACCCTATTAATAAAAACATCATTTTTTTACTGCCCGGGCAATAAAAATTATAAAACACTGACTAACTGCACACTTAGCAGAACCGTTTTTTTCTCTATTTAATGCTAAAAAGCAGCCAGGCAACTAATGGGAGATAATCTTTAAGTGAGATTCTGAGGGTTTTCAGGGCTTTGGTAATCTGTGCTTCTACCGCTTTAACGGAGATATCCAAAGCTTCGGCCACCTCTTTGTTTTTCTTTCCTTCCATACGGCTTAAAATAAAAACCTCGCGACAACGCTCCGGTAGTTCCAAAAGCGTTTTCTCGATTATAGTTTCTATTTCCTGAAAAGTTACAGTTGAAGTATCGAGAGCCGATAAAGCTTCTGTATAAATTTGATTTTGTTTTTGAAGAACTGCCTCTGAACGGTATTTTTTCTTCACTTTTTCGTGACGCAAATACATAAGGCAATTGTTTTTCACGTTGGTGTACAGATAGCTTTGCAGTTGTGCCTCGTTTAAAAACTGTGGTTTTTTATCCCACATGGCAATAAATGCATCCTGAACAAGATTCTTTGACTCCCCGTCAGGAACAAATTCTTTTGCAAAATAAACAAGGCGAGGATAATACAATTTAAAAACCACTTCAAAAGCAGCCTCTTGCTTGTTATTCAAAAGTTGTAGTATCTCGTTAGTTAGCGACTTCATCTGTCCGTGAAAATTCAATTGCAATGATAATCAAAAAAAACAGAATAATATTTTTGACGCCTCAATGTCGTATTATCAAAGCACGTTAGGTCTTGTGAAACATTTTAATTTCTTAGGAAAGAAATTTATTTTCAGTCAAGCTTCACTTTTTAAATTTAGAAAATTATTTTATTGATCAATAATTGCAAATTTATTACAAAAAGAAACCACGCAATTCCTCTTTAGTGAATCTAAAAAAGCAACTTAGAGGATGAAAACTATTTCGTGAATTGAAAATTTTGGATCACATTGAACCATCGAACAACCATAAACAAAAAAAGCAGCTCTTTCGAACTGCTTTTCTGTGGTGTGACTCAGCTGGGTCTCGAACCCAGGACCCCATCCTTAAAAGGGATGTGCTCTACCAACTGAGCTACTGAGTCATCCTTGTAGTACCTTTGTTTCTCAAAGGCGGGTGCAAAAGTAATTATTATTTTTTTTCACACAAATCATCAGGAAGTTTTTTTCAAAAAAAAATCGATTTTCACCGGTACAACTTATTACCATTTTCGACTATAATCATTACACTCCCCAAACTCAAACACCATACTACACACATATACAATACCTTACAAGACAATTCTTTTTTGAACAATTTTATTTCGCACAAATAATTTGATGAGAATAGATTTTAATATTAGTTTTGATTTTCACAAGCAATTAAAGTTTAGAACGAGGGACAACTTAATACCACATCACTTTGATTAGTACCGAAGGATATATTGTACTTGCTATTGTTTTGTTAACCATCATTGCCCTGGCAAAAGAATTGATGCGTCCCGGTCTCATATTTTTCTCTTCAGCCATAATACTTGTTGCAACCGGCTCAATTACCGATAAAGAAATGCTGGCCGGATTTTCCAACAAGGGAATGATTACCATTGGTATCCTCTTTATCGTTAGTGAAGGTATAAGGCAATCAGGCATATTAAACAGACTTGCCCAAACCTATCTCCCGCGAAAGCGAAGAAAAATGGTTTCGCTGATTCCGCAAATAATGCTTCCAGTTTCGGTGCTATCAGCTTTTCTGAATAATACTCCTGTGGTAATTATTTTTGCCCCCATCATTAAAAAATGGTCGGAAAACCTCAATCTGTCATCCAAGAAATTCCTAATACCACTTTCCTACGCAACCATTTTTGGCGGAATGTGTACTCTTATTGGCACATCAACCAACCTTGTAGTGCACGGATTAATTCTGGAAAACGGCTACGAAGGTTTCAGCATGTTTGAGCTGGCAAAAATTGGTGGTTTTGTTGCCATAGCAGGTACTATTTATATGACTGTTTTTAGTAATAAACTACTTCCCGGCGAAAAGATATTTTTCAACTCAAAAAGTTCTACCGAATACAAAGATTACCATTACGACATAATCATCACTGAAAACAGTAACCTAATCGGTCTTGAAATTAAAAATGGCCGGATGAAAGAATTAAAGGGATTGATTATCCAAACTATTAATCGCGATGGTAATATTATTGAAACCAAAAAAGGTTCGTTTAAAATCCTTGAAAACGACAAATTACTTGTTGCCGGAAAATCAGATCGGTTAAATTATATTCTGGCCAATTCGAATGTTAAGTTGAGTGGCATTGATTTGATTAAGAATGTACCCAAAGAAAAGCTAAAACAATACGAAGCTGTTTTGTCGCCCAGGTTTCCGGCAATTGGTAAAACCATTCATGAGTTTAACTTTTACGATCATTACCAAGCAGTTGTGATCGCCGTACACAGAAATGGTGAACGCATTACCAGTAACAAAGACAAGCTACACCTGAAAACCGGCGATAACCTGGTTTTGCTAACTACCGAGAAATTTATTGAGAACTGGGGCGATTCAAAAATTTTCCTACTAACCTCTTACATTCGCGATTACCGAAGCACAGGTACGTTCTGGAAAAAATGGATTGCATTTTTAATCCTACTTGCCATGGTAGTGGGAACAACAATTGGAAAATTTCTAACTGTGCCAGGAGGTGTAACACTCGATATGTTCTTCTTCGCGTCAATTGCGGCCATGTTATTAATCTGGCTAAAAATTATGCCACATCAGAAATACACGAAAGCCATTAGCTGGGATGTACTAATAACCATTGCATGTGCTTTTGCTTTAAGCAAGGCTATGCAAAATTCAGGCGCAGCAGAATCAATCGCGCGCGCAACCATTAACTTTTCAAAAGGTTTTGGGCCTATTGGAATGATGGCTGCGTTATACATTTTAACTGCTGTGTTTACTGAAATTATCACCAACAATGCGGCGGCAGCACTTGTTTTTCCTATTGCTCTGGCTGCATCACAACAATTAAATGTCGATCCGAAACCATTTTTTGTAACAATAGCAATTGCTGCCTCGGCAAGCTTTTCAACACCAATTGGCTACCAAACGAACCTTATTATCCAGGCAATTGGAAACTACAAATTCCGCGACTACGTTAAAATCGGTCTGCCACTAAATATAATTGCATTTATTCTGTCAATGTTGCTCATTCCTTATTTCTGGAGTTTCTAATTCTCAGCTCTCTACCAGCCTTATTTAAATTGATTCTTAAGAAAGAAATCGTTCTCTCCACAAAAGCCGCTAAACCATAAGCTAACCGGAATAAAATTCTATATTTGCAGTCTTTTGAAAAAATAAAAAGAGAACGAAATTAATACAGCTACAGCATACTTTTCGGTAATTATCAGCAATGTACCGAAGGAAATATGATCCCAAGCTGTAAAAACTAAAATAAAAAAGAATGGATAATTATTCATTAACCAACCTTCGTGAACTTGAGGCAGAAGCCATCCACATTATCCGCGAGGTGGCAGCCGAGTTCGAAAATCCAGTTATGCTTTATTCCATTGGGAAAGACTCGTCGGTGATGGTTCGCCTGGCCGAAAAAGCATTTTATCCCGGTAAAGTTCCCTTTCCATTAATGCACATCGACTCGAAATGGAAATTTCAGGAAATGATCGATTTCCGCGATCAGTATGCGAAAGAAAAAGGCTGGGACTTGATTGTACATTACAACAAAGAAGGTTTTGAAAGCGGTGTTGGTCCGTTTACACACGGTAGTAAAGTACACACCGATATTATGAAAACACAGGCCCTGCTTGGTGGTCTGAATAAATACAAATTTGATGCTGCTTTTGGTGGAGCCCGTCGTGATGAGGAAAAGTCGCGTGCTAAAGAACGTATTTTTTCATTCCGCGATAAATTCCACCAATGGGATCCCAAAAACCAGCGTCCTGAGCTTTGGAATATCTACAACAGCCGCGTTCAGAAAGGTGAATCCATTCGTGTATTCCCTATCTCAAACTGGACAGAGCTGGATATCTGGCAGTATATTCGTTTGGAAAATATACCAATCGTTCCGTTGTATTACGCCAAAGAACGCCCGGTGGTAAATATGGACGGCAGCCTGATTTTGGTTGACGACGAACGAATGCCAAAAGAACTACGCGACAAAGCTGAGATGCGCAAAGTTCGTTTCCGTACTTTGGGTTGCTACCCGCTTACCGGTGCTATCGAATCTGAAGCCGATACCATCGAAAAAATTGTGGAAGAAATGATGACCGTTACCGTTTCGGAACGTACAACGCGTGTTATCGACTTCGACCAGGAAGCAAGTATGGAACAGAAAAAAAGAGAAGGGTATTTCTAAAAGCTGCACACAATGACTACAAAAAAATTAAATATACAGGAGTTCCTGGATCAGGACCAAAAGAAAGATTTATTACGCTTACTTACTGCAGGATCGGTTGATGATGGAAAATCAACACTTATCGGTCGCTTAATGGCTGATAGTAAAATGCTTTATGAAGATCAGCTTGAAGCTTTACACCGCGACAGTAAACGTGTGGGTCACGCCGGTGAAGACATCGATTATGCACTATTGCTCGACGGTTTGAAAGCCGAGCGCGAGCAGGGAATTACCATCGATGTGGCTTACCGCTATTTTTCAACTGCCAAACGTAAATTTATTATCGCAGATACTCCGGGACACGAGCAGTACACGCGTAACATGATTACCGGTGGATCGACTGCCAACCTTGCAATTATCCTTATCGATGCACGCCATGGTGTAATTACTCAGACAAAACGCCACACTTATCTGGCTAACCTTCTGGGAATTAAACATGTAGTGGTAGCTATTAACAAAATGGATTTGGCAGATTACAGTCAGGAACGTTTTGAAGAAATTAAAGCCGATTACAAAGCTTTTGTTACGCAACTTGATGTACCGGATGTAAACTTTATCCCGCTGTCTGCTTTAAAAGGCGATAACGTAGTGGAAAAAGGCGACAATATGGATTGGTATCACGGTCCTTGTTTGCTGGAGTTTTTGGAGAATGTTCATGTAAGTTCCGACCGTAACTTCGACGACCTGCGTTACCCGGTTCAGTATGTATTACGCCCGGATATTAAGTTTCGCGGATTCTCAACATCGGTAGCTTCGGGTATCATTAAAAAAGGCGACGAGGTAATGGTGCTGCCTTCGATGAAAAAGTCGAAAGTGGAGAAAATCGTTACTTACGAAGGAGAGTTGGATTATGCTTTCCCGCCACAATCAGTAACGGTTACTTTGGAAGATGAGATTGACATTTCGCGCGGAGATATGTTGGTTCACCCCGATAACCTGCCACGTGTTGAGCGCCAGTTTGAGGCCATGTTGGTTTGGATGGATGAAACAGACATGAACCTTTCTACGCAGTTCTACATCAAACAAGCCAACAACAACACAAAGGCTCGTATCGACGAGATAAAATATAAAGTGGATGTAAACACGCTTGAAAAATCGAACATTGAGAAATTCAAGCTGAACGAAATTGGCCGAGTGGCAATAACCACTACCAAGCCGCTTTTCTTCGATCCATATAAAAAGAACAAACAAACCGGTTCCTTTATCCTCATCGATCCGGTAACGCACAACACCGTTGCGGTGGGAATGATTATCGACAAGCTTTCGGGTAGCAACCTGCCATCGCGCATTACCGATGTTGACAAGGCAAAAATTGCTAAAGGTGAGCCGCTTGTGAAAGCTGAAGAATACATTCAGAAATACAACCAAAAAGGAGAAACCATCTGGATAACCGGCCTTCACGGCTCGGGTAAAAACGAGTTGGCTTTCAGTCTCGAGAAAAAACTGTTCGATAACGGTGCAACAGTTGTACTAATCGACGGTAGTTCGGTACGCTCAGGCCTTAGTCGCGAGCTGGACTTCTCCCCTGCCGACCGTGCGGAAAATCTACGTCGTGTAGCTCATATTTGCAAAATGCTGAACGATCAGGGAATTATTGCCATTGCATCGTTTATCTCGCGCAACGATAGTTTACGCGGTCAGATAGCTGAGATTATTGGTGAAGAGCGTTTCCATTTATTACACATGGATGCAAGCCTGGAGTATTGCAAAAACAACAAACCTGAATTGTACGAGTTACTCGAACAAGGAAAAACGAGTGGTCTGCCGGGTGTTGATTTGGAATACGAAGCACCAACAAATGCTAAACTGGTTTTCAATCCGGAGCAAAACGAAGAAAACCTGGATGCAATTTTAAATTACTTAGCTCAGAACAAAGTATTTCCTAACCACTAGGAATTTTGAGATGAAGATTTTAGTTACAGGTACAGCGGGATTTATCGGTTTTCATCTTGCCAATAAATTGTTGGAGCAAGGTGTGGAAGTTGTAGGTATCGACAATATCAACAACTACTATTCTACCGATTTGAAATATGCCCGTTTGGCCGAAGCAGGTATTTCCGGTGAAGCTGAGAACTGGCACAAAAAGGTGGTGAGCACCAAGAATCCGGCCTATTCCTTTGTTCGAATGAACCTGGAAGACCGCGAGCAGATCGATCAGCTTTTTGCAACCGGGAAGTTCGACATGGTTTGCAACCTGGCTGCACAGGCCGGTGTCCGCTACAGCCTCGAAAATCCGCGTGCATATATCGATAGCAATATTGTTGGTTTCATTAATATTCTGGAGGCCTGCCGCCATAACGACATTCAGCATTTGGTTTACGCCAGCTCGTCGAGTGTGTATGGGAACAGTGCAAAAATGCCGTTGTCGGTTGACGACACAGTGGATAACCCGATTAGTCTGTACGCCGCCACAAAAAAGAGCAACGAATTGATGGCACATACCTACAGTCATTTGTTTGGTATCCCAACTACAGGACTACGCTTTTTTACGGTTTACGGCCCGTGGGGACGACCCGATATGGCCTACTTCTCGTTCACGAAAAATATCCTGGCCGGAGATGCCATTAAGATCTTTAACCATGGTGATCTGTACCGCGATTTCACCTATATCGACGATATTGTTGAGGGAATCATTAAAATACTGAACGGACCGCCACAAAAAGCCACAAGCAACAAGCTTCAAGCTTCAAGTATCAAGAATCAAGTATCCAGCATCCCATACAAGGTGCACAACATCGGTAATTCAAGCCCGGTTAAACTGATGGAATTTATCGAGACCATTGAAAAAGCGCTGGGACAGGAAGCCGTTAAGGAATACTACGATATGCAACCCGGCGATGTGTATAAAACTTACGCCGATGTTAGTGCACTGGAAAAAGACTTTGGCTACTCGCCCGATACGCCACTGGCGGAAGGGATTGAAAAGTTTGTTAAATGGTATAAAAAGTTTTATAAATAGTTGATATCTAACATTATTAGATTTGAAAGATCCGATCCTTATTCTTAAAAATAACAGGGTCGGATCTTTTGATTTTAACCTTGTTAACAAGCAATAACACTTCATTAACAGAATTGCGGTTCAGGATTACTAACTTTAAAAAATAACTCTAAATTCTATTTCATGAAAACGTTTACTCTGGTGCTATTTTGTAGTGCATTACTTCTTTTCAACGCGCCTCAGGCGGATGCTTCAAATCTTCAGAAAAAAGAAGTTCCTGAGGTTGAAGAGCTTGATAATGCGCCCAATCTGTTTAAAAGCGATAACATGTTTTTTAGTGGTCAGCCCAACCTCGAAACTTTTGAATGGCTAAAAGATCAGGGTGTTGATTTGGTTGTCAATCTTCGGACTGAAGGGGAAAACGAGGTTTTTGCTGAAGAAGCCTTTAACGAGGAAGAAATGGTTGCCAAACTAAAAATGAAATACGTTTCGTTGCCGGTTTCAGGATATGATGGCTATACTCCCGAATACCTGGAGAAATTTGCAGAGGCCATGAATGGCAAATACAAAAAGGTACTAATTCATTGCGGGAGTGCCGGCCGGGTAACTAATTTTATGATGGCTTACATGGTTGAATACAAAGGTTACAAACTGGCTGATGCCATTGCATTTGGCGAGCAGATAACATTCTCGTTTCCACTGGAGAAGTTACTAAAAGACGAAGTTGACTGGCAATTAAAATAATAGCGGATAATCTGTTTAGACAAATTACCCGCCATTTACCCCGCCACATACCCTTCCGGATACATTGGCTTATATAACAGATCACCTATCTGATTGGCTGTATACAATTTTTTCGAACCTTGCTTTGGCAACCTCCTCTTTCAGCATTTTACCGGGTGTAAAAACAATTTTCACATTCTTTATCATACTGGTATTAAAATCGGCCTCCTGCTCGGCACCTTCGCTACTTAAAGTAAGGCGGAACGATCCCAGTTCTCCGAGACTCACACTTTGCCCGTCAAGCAGGTATTTCGGTATCTGGTCAACCAGGTTATCAAGCACATTGCCTATATCTCCGCGACTAAGCGATGATTTGTCTTCAATGTCGCGACTAATGGTTTTAATGGTTTTACGACCCGATGATGCATGCGAGGCATAAAACTTTTTTGGTGCTGTTAAATCCCGTGGATTCGATTTCTGAATGAGTTTGTACTTTAACATTTTAATGAATTTGTTGATTAATGAATTAAACTTTTCTGAAGCCGTTTGGGGCTTTCCTGAAGTTGTTGAAATAAAATTACATCAGATTCCTGTTAAACAAAATGTTTTAAAGCATATTGTATTCATCATAAAGGAATTAGGCGTCACATATAATATGCCTGGCTTACTGTTTATTCTACCATGATGTTTATATTTTTTCTATTTACATCTTTTCTTAATCACTTGTCTTCTCTAAAATGTTCACTTGACATTTCTATTTTAATTACTTGTCTTCCGTTTTAACATCACTTGTATATATTATATCACACATAAATCCACTCAGGCATAGAATATTAATTTCTACATGCCTTTAATTTATATACGTTTTAAATAATCTGTTACAATTGTACTTTTACTTTTTAACATATATTTTAGCTTCTGTTCCCGGCAACACATTGAAGATCAGCAGTGAAGGAATGTCTGCCCGAATAAAAACATTTACAATGTAAGCTATATCCTTATGAATTCAACTTATATAATCGTTTCAACTATTAAAAAAGCAGGTATGATTGCTGTTAATAATGTAATAATAAGCCTGCCAATGCTTTCTGCAAAATCTATATGGATTTTTATGCTTGCAGGAATTACGGCTTTACCCATTTACGGTGTAGCTGCGGGAACTGATGTTATTGGCCCGAATGACCCTACTCCAGATTCTATTGTATATAATCCGTTTGTTAGACAAAATACTCATATGAATTACGGAAAGGGTGAGTATGAATATGATTGTTCCGGGGATGTTAATCAAGATGGGAATATTTCTGTTGAAGATGCTCAAGCTATCTATATGGGAACTAAGAATAGATTTGCCGATGTGAATGCGGATGGAAAGGTTGATGCTAATGATGGAGTTGCAATTGAAAAAGCTGTTAATGGAGAAGCCCCTTTGCCTAGTGACTGGGAAATTTTATCAAAGGACCAGAAGAAAGAATTTGCATTGAATTATTTTAATAATGTGTATATCCCAAAGCATAATACTGTTATAAATAACGAAGGTAGACCTATTGTTAAGTATGACGGATGGGATTGTAAAGGATACGCATATCAACCTATTATGGATATCAGGGGGGTTCAAAATGCAGAAGAATACAAGAATCATCTTACAGGAATTCTTGATGAATTAAAAAACGATTATACAACAAGCAACAACGGGGAAGGAAATCTCCCGATATTTTTTGTAGCGACTACCTCTGACTATGGGAATGGTCATGCAATAAATGCTATGCTAATTGGTGAAAATGCTGCTGATAAATCTGATTGGCTATTTATTGATGGACAAACAGGGAAAGAAGCAGGAGAAGAAACAATATTTATGCGAGCAGACAAAGGAGACATAACCTCTATTGACTTTGTGGGACATTACATAGATTGGAAAGGAAACCCAACATATGGAGGAAACCTTCTATTACAATGGGAATCTAATGGAGATGGAACAAATACGAACATCTATACACATCCAAACTTAATCACAACACAAAATCAAGACACTGAGGCACCAACTTACACTGCAACTTCTAGTTTTGATGTTGAATTTGAAGAAAAGCATAAAGATGAGAATGAACTTGAAAAAATGGCACGGAATAGTTTACCTACTGATGTTGCAGATAATATGGATGCCAACCCTACAACTAGTTTTTCATATGAAGTTGTTGGGAAGACAAATAATGGTTCTGCTGGAGATTCTAATTTTGATGTAAATGTTAATTTTAGCGCAAGTGATGCATCTGGAAATACAAATCTATCATCATACTCAATTGCTGTTAGAGATAGAACTGCACCTACAGCTGATTTGGAGCAACCAAGTGTTAGTACTGTTGATTATGGAACAAACTTAGATTCTATGGCGACTGCACATGTTCAAAATTTATATGATGCTTCTGGGACTGGAAAGGTTGAACTTGGGGAAAGGTTTGAGAGAGATGGCACTGAAGCAAATCACACTTATTGGGATTACCCTGTATCTGTTACTGATGCTACTGGAAATTCTACAAACTTGGGAATTTGGGAAGCTCCTGGAATTAGAGATTTCCCTACTGGTGTGCCTGTTGTAAAGAATCCTGAATTTGTTCAGGCTTTTACTCGTGGAAATGAGATTAACATTAAGTACAACCCAACACATCAAGGACATATTACTTTTAGAACTGTAAATATGGCTGGGCAAGTTATTGATTCCAGAAGGATCAGTGGATACCCTGATGGAGAAGGAAATTTTTCTGTAAATACATCATCACCTGGTGTTCATGTTGTTCAGACTGTTCAGGAGACTTCTGGTCAACAAATTGTTGACGTTGATAAAGTTGTGATAACACGAAACGAATAAAAATCCAAGTCATAAAATTCTAGTATTCTCTTTTGGGTTCTTGCCAGGATAACAGGGCAGTTAAGTGGTTTAGATCCAAAAACAATTCAGCGGGTGACTAATTTAAAACAAATAGTCACCCGCTGAATATTGGTATCCCGACGAACAAAGTTGTCGGGATTAATTCAACTAACAGAATTTGGTTCGCCGTCTACCGACAGATTCCAAACTCTGAGTTTCATTAAAAAGGCAAGCCTGTAAGCCGGGTCCTGTCAATCCCGATAAATCGGAAAAGCTTTATCATTTATCTAGTCCCGACATCACTGCCGGGATCCTGCAGCCTACCCCTCCAAAGTCTCTTGTGCGTTGAGAGCAAAACGGGCCGTTTTGCTGTACCGCGACAGCGGCAAACACTTTGGATATACATGGCTTTGCAACCCGTGAGACGTACGGCTGGTGATGTTGCCACCTCCACCGGTGCGCTTTTACCGCACCTTTTCACCCGTTCCCTGCCGTGGACACGCCACAACAAGGTGGTTATTTTCTGTTACGTTGCTATCCCCTTTCAAAGATCTTCCAGCTAAGAAGCACGGTGCCCTGCGTTGCCCGGACTTTCCTGACTGACAGTAATCGTCAGCCCGATAAAGCGGCTTGCCGGTGCAAAAGTATTAAATAAGTTGCTAGTTGCAAGCTTCCTGTTACAAGTTCTTCCTTACTTCAAATTAAAAGTTATACTTGAAACTTTGTGAAACTTCGAGCCTCCTTTGTGCAACTTTGTGGTAAAATCCCAAACTACTTCCTAAGAATAACCATTGTAGCCCCATAGCCGTATTCCTTAAACGAAGCATCCTGGAAATAATATTTTTTGAATTTGCGTTTCAGCAGATTGGTAACTTCTTGTTTCAAAACGCCCTGCCCTACACCATGAATAAATACGATGCGTTTGGTGTGATTTTTAATGGCCAAATTCATTTCCGATTCCACTGCTTCCATCTGAATCTCCAGCATTTCGCGGTTACTCAAACCTTCCGATTCGTCGAGCAACTCAGTAATGTGCAAATCAATCACTACTTCTTCGGCATTGCGTTTTCTCTCCTTCTGTTTTGGTGCCTCCTGACTCTGTTTTTCTTTGACAACTTTTTTGAAATCATCCTGCGTCAGTTTATCCAACTCGGTATGAAAAGCATCAGAAGTAATTTTCAGCACCAGAGCATTCTTTTTGAAATATGAATTCTCGCGGAAAGTAGATTCTTTGTAAAATTTCACCGGATTTACCCGAAACTTCTTCACCATCGGCGCATTCCATTCATTTTCTGTTTCACGGAAATAAATCAGCTGAAATCCAAAATCGGGTAGTTCGCTAAAATCCTCCTGAACCAAAGCATCAACCTTTTCTCTTGAATTCGAGCGAACTGTGCCTTGTTTCACCGCCTCAACACCATCAGTTTTAATATACGAGTAATTGAATAGTACCGTAAAATTACTGTCATTCACCAAAAACAACTCTATTTCGCCCGACAGTGGATTTTTGGGATTCGTAGGAACAAAACAGAAATAAAATTCTGCAGCATTTTTTCCATTAATGATCTCGCCTTTGGGTTCAATATATTCAGGTTCGGACTGTACTTCTGTCGGCGTTTCCTGTTGTGTCGGAGCATTGCTTCCCGGATTCAGTTCCGGGGCGCTCACATTCACCAGTTCCTTTATCAGACAAGGCACTTCAAAACCATCATCGCCTTCAACATTTACCGTGTTTTTGTTTACAAAACCGGTTACTACTCCACCACCAACATCGTTTAAAAACTTAACCTTATCTCCTACTTTTATCATGACTTTCTTATTTCCGGCAAAAGTACAATTTTTTACGCAGTCGTGGCTAGTCTCACTTTGAGTGAGGCTATCACTTCGCTAATGATAAATTCTTACTTTTGCAGTCCTAAAAGACAATTGGTTTGAACAGATACAAAGACATAAAGATTAGCGATTACACCTACAACCTGCCTGACGAGCGAATTGCCAAATACCCGCTTACGGAGCGCGACAAATCGAAATTACTCATCAGGCAGAATGGTACAATAACACAGGATATTTTTGAAAACTGCGCCAATTACCTTCCGGAAGATGCGCAACTGGTTTTTAACAATACCCGCGTAATTCATGCCCGTCTGTTTTTTTACAAGGAAACAGGTGCTAAAATCGAGATCTTTTGTCTGGAGCCCGTTGAACCGGCCGATTATCAGGTAGCATTTCAGGAAACCGAAGAAGTAACCTGGAAATGTATGGTAGGCAATTCAAAAAAGTGGAAGGAAGGTTTTCTGAGCCATAATTTTGAAATTGATGGGAAAGACATCGAACTGACAGCCGCCAAAATAGGACAGGAAGGCAATTCTTTTCACATCCGTTTTGTGTGGAATGGTGGGGTGCATTTCTCTGAAATTATTGAGCACATCGGGCAGTTACCAATTCCACCTTACCTGAACCGAGACACCGAAGAAAGCGATGAAGAAACCTACCAAACCGTTTACGCAAAAATCGATGGTTCAGTAGCAGCACCAACAGCCGGTTTGCATTTTACCGACCCGGTGATTGCCCAACTGGCCAACAAAAACATTTCAACCAACGAAATCACCCTGCATGTGGGAGCCGGTACTTTTCAGCCCGTAAAATCGGAAACGATTGAAGGGCACACCATGCACCACGAACAGGTGATTATCCCGATAGAAATTCTGCGTTCTTTTCTTGAAAATCCGAAAAATATCATTGCGGTGGGAACCACGTCGGTGCGCTCGCTGGAAAGTTTGTACTGGATTGGCCTGCAGCTGGAAGAAAAACGTTTCAACCCTTTTCATCCCGAGGTTAAACAATGGGAGCCTTACGAAAACGAAGCAAAAATTTCGCTCGAAAAAGCCCTGCAGAACATCATTTATTTCCTGGCCGAAAACGGTGAAAAAGCCATTCGCTTTTCAACACAGATTATTATTCTGCCGGGCTACGATTTTAAACTGATCAGCGGAATGTTCACTAACTTTCATCAGCCACAAAGTACGCTGCTATTGCTAATCAGCGCATTTTTGGGTAACGACTGGAAGAAGGTTTACGATTATGCACTGGTCAACGATTTTCGTTTTTTAAGCTATGGAGACAGTAACCTATACTTAAAATAAAATACCGTTGCAGTTAAAACCTTTACGCTAACATTTTTTAAGACCAAATATTTGCACAAAAGCTAACTTTAGCCATATTTGCAGCTACTATGCAAAGAGATAAAATCGACAGCTTTTCCTCCTTTATTTCTAACTCAGTAAAAAACTATGCCAACAATAAGGCACTTGGTTTTATTGATGGCGACTACCTTACTTATGCCCAAATGGGGAGAAAAATCTCCGCCGTTCAGTCCTATTTGGAAAAGCTTGGTATTGGTGCTGGCGATAAAGTGATTATTTACAGCCAAAACATGCCCAACTGGGGAGTTGTGTATTTTGCCTTGCAGTGCTCCGGAATTGTTGCTGTTCCTGTTCTTCCCGATTTTAGCCCGGTTGAACTGGAGAATGTGATCAAACATTCCGAATCAAAAGCCATGTTTATCTCTACAAGCCTCCAGTATAAATTGAAAGAAGTTGACGCATCAACACTGGATATTATAATTAAGATCGACGATCTGAGTCTTCTGAAAACTGAAGATACTTCGGTGGTTTTCGATGAAAGAGCAAGCAGCAACAAAACCCATCAACCCAAAGAAAATGAATTGGCGGTATTGATTTACACCTCTGGAACAACAGGAAATTCGAAAGGGGTAATGCTGTCGCAGAAAAACATTTTGGAGAATATTATTCAGTCGGCAGCAGTACAGGAAATAAAGCCTCATTTTCATTTTTTATCTGTGCTGCCACTCTCGCACACCTACGAAAATACGATTGGTTTTCTTTTGGCCATGTACAAAGGTGCCAGTGTAACTTATCTGCACAAACCGCCAACGGCAAGTGTACTTTTACCAGCGCTGAAAAAGATTCGCCCGGAGATTATGCTCACGGTACCAATGATTATTGAAAAAGTGTACAAAAGCAGCATTTTACCGGCGATTAATAAAAAAACGGCAACACGATTGCTATATCGTTTTAAGCCAACACGAAAACTGGTTCACCGTATGGCGGGCAAAAAATTATACGAAACGTTTGGTGGCCGACTTGAGTTTTTTGGTATTGGCGGCGCAAAACTCGATGGTAAAGTGGAACGTTTTCTGCGCGATGCAAAGTTTCCATATGCCATTGGTTATGGTTTAACTGAAACTTCGCCACTTTTGGCAGGATCGAATCCAACAACAACACGTTTCAGAGCCATTGGTCCAAAAGTGATTAATTGCGAATTGAAAATCCATGATCCAAATCCGAAAACCGGAGAAGGCGAAATTTGGGCGAAAGGTCCGAACGTTATGTTGGGCTATTACAAAAATCCGGAAGAAACAAAACGTGTTTTAACCGAAGACGGCTGGTTTAAAACCGGTGATCTTGGCATTTTCGACAAGGATGGCTGGCTAAGTCACAAAGGCAGGTTGAAAAATATGATTGTAGGTGCCAACGGCGAAAATATCTACCCTGAGGAAATTGAATCGATCATCAATAATTTCAGGCATGTGGTGGAATCAATTGTGGTTCAGAAAAAAGGGAAACTGGTAGCACTGGTTCATTTTAACAGGGAAGAACTGGAGCAAAAAGTGAAAGAAATGCGTTCTGAACTGGGAGATAAAATGGATGAAATCTCGCATCAGGTAGATGAAAAAATTGAAGAGTTAAGCGCTGAACTAAAAGAATATATCAATTCGCGGGTTAACAAGTTTTCCAAAATTCAGGATTTTATATCGCACCCTACTCCTTTTATAAAAACGGCCACGCAAAAGATTAAGCGCTATCTGTATCATTAATTCCTGAAAATTCATGAATTAATCCCTATTTAGAATCAACCCAAAGCGATAAAATTTTACATTCGTGGGCTCAATTTAAAAAATTCAAAAAACCTATGACTGATTATTTCAAGCAATACCCTAACAAAGAGGGATTCTATAAGGAATATGGTGGTTCGTTTATTCCACCCGATTTGCAAAAAGAAATGGATAAAATTACCGATGCTTACCACAGCATCAGCAAATCGCACAATTTTATTTCTGAACTTCGTAGCATTCGCAAACACTTTCAGGGACGGCCAACTCCGGTTTACTACTGCCAGAATTTGTCGGCAAAATATGGTGGCCGCATTTACCTGAAACGCGAAGACCTGAACCATTCGGGAGCGCACAAACTAAACCACTGTATGGGAGAGGCTTTGTTGGCCAAACACCTGGGCAAAAAGAAACTGATTGCCGAAACCGGCGCCGGACAACACGGTGTAGCTTTGGCAACTGCAGCAGCTTATTTTGGTTTGAAGTGTGAAATCCACATGGGCGAAGTTGACATTGCCAAAGAGCACCCGAACGTGGTTCGAATGAAAATTCTGGGCGCTGAAGTAGTTCCGGTTTCTCACGGATTAAAAACATTAAAAGAAGCGGTTGACTCTGCTTTTGAAGCTTACCTGAAAGATCCAATAAACACAATCTACTGCATTGGCTCTGTGGTTGGGCCGCACCCTTTTCCGATGATGGTACGCGATTTCCAGCGTGTGGTTGGAATTGAAGCACAGGAACAGTTCTACGAAATGACCGGGGAAAATCCCGATCATGTAGTAGCTTGTGTGGGTGGCGGAAGTAATGCCATGGGAATGTTCTCAGGCTTCCTTGATATTGAGGAAACCGAACTGCACGGTGTTGAGCCGGGCGGAGTTGGAACCAAACTGGGCGACCACGCCAGCACCATTACTTACGGAAAACCTGGTGTTATTCACGGTTTTAAATGCTACACTTTGCAGGATGAAAAAGGCGAACCGGCTCCGGTTTATTCGGTGGCCAGCGGACTGGATTATCCTGGAGTTGGACCAGAGCACAGTATGTTGAAAGATATGGGCAAAGTGAACTACGGTGTTGCCGACGATGCCGAAACCATCGACGCCTTTTACGAGTTAAGCCGTTTGGAAGGAATTATTCCGGCTTTGGAAAGTGCACACGCTGTAGCCTACAGTTTGAAGTTGGCAAAAGAAAATCAGCAGGAATCTATCCTTATCAACCTGAGTGGTCGTGGCGATAAAGACATCGACTTTGTGGTTGACAAATATGGTTTACCTGAAGACAACAAATAAACAATTTAGTTAACTATACATCGCTAAGTCCTGCTCGTTTGAGTGGGACTTTTTGCGTATTAAGAGAAAGTTTTGATGTTTGGGGGAACGGTTGGTACATGTTGTCGGGGCGGATTTCGGAGAGCGTTCCTGTCCGGCAGCTGGCTGACACGGAACTGCGAAACGATCCCGAAGTTTCGGGGCGCAGTTGGCGTACCACCGACCCCCGCCCTGCAATATGTACCGTGTTACAAGCTGTTGTTTAATTTAGTCCTAAATTTTTAATATAAGCTTCACTGTTTGAAGGTCTACCTAAAAACTCTTCAACAGCTTCTTTTATATCTCGTTGTGTACCATTTGCAAGTATCAATTCACGAAATCTTAAACCTGTCTCTCTATCAGTCAGCCCATTTCTTTCAAACTCTGTGAACATGTCCTGTGCATATACTTCTGCCCATAAATATCCGTAGTAGTAAACCGGATGCGTATTAATATGAATCCAACTAGCCTGTGGATGAGTACCTTCTGCATACATGGGGATAAGATCAAGTTCATCATCTATCTTTTGCCATAATTTATCTGTATTAATACCGATGGCAGGATTGTATCTGTCATATAAATTCATGTCATAAATACAATATCGTAGTTCAGAAACTGCAAATAAGCCTGATGAAACATTTTTTGCATTAAGCATTCTTTTAAAAATCTCTTTGGATAACACTTCGCCTGTTTCATAATGTCTTGCAAACGAACTAAGAATTTCATAATTCCAAATCCAGTTTTCAAAAATTTGAGACATAGACTCAACAAAATCAGGTTTAGTATCGGCCTGTAATGAATACTCTCCGTGATAGGATATTCCGTCAACAATATGGCCAAATTCATGAAATAATGTACTTAGTTCGTTAAAGCTGAGTAATGCAGGCAATGCTTCTGTTGCCGGAGTGAAATTGCCTAGCAACATATTAATAGGAACTTCGTAACCTTCTTCTGTAGCTTTTCCCATACTTAATGGAACGCCATAAAACCACGACTCTTTGTTTGGTCTTGGAAATAAGTCCAAATAGATTCTCCCTTTCAAATTGTTTTCTTCATATACGTCAATGAGTTCAACGTCTTTATGCCAGACTAATGGATTATTTACTTTTCTAAATTCAAACCCAAACAATTTTTCATATAAGTTAAATATTCCGTTTAAGCATGAATCTAATGGTAAATACTCTCTTATTATATCATGATCTACCTGGTACTGTGTTTTTAGTATCTGATTATTATAAAACTTAATATCCCACGGTTTTATTGAAGAAGCATTACCTCCAAGTTCTTTTTTCTTTATGGAATTTAATAATTCAATATCAGATTTTGCTTTCTCCTTCGATTTGTCAACTAAATCATTGATAAAAATCCATACAGTTACTGGGTCTTTTGCCATTTTTGGGAACAAATTATATTGTGCATACGACTCAAAGCCAATAATTTTTGCTAATTCATATCGCTTTTGCACCAAACTGTCAAGAATAACAAGATTTTTGTAAGAAGCTCTATTGTTGTATTTAAAAAAGAATGCTTTTCTTGTTTCTTCATTTGTTGCATTGCTCAACACAGGCTCTACCGTGGCATTCATTACGGGAACCTCATATTTGTTTTCTTCTGTTTTGTAAGTGTTTTTAAAATTTTCTGAGAGGCCAGCAATTCCTTGCTCATCAAGAATTAAAACTTCATTGGATGCATTCATATTATTTGAGTATTCGGAACTAAGCTGATTAATCTGTTTCATCAAATCTTTGAAAACAGAAAGTTTTTCATCTTTCAAATTAACCCCCGACTGTTCGAATTTGAAGATCAAATCATCAACCAATCTTTTTTTATAATCCGCTAGTTCGGCATAATTTTCAGATAATTTGAAGCTCATCATTTTTTCATACAGTTCCCTGTCAGAATAAATTGTTGTTGACAAAGAATCCAGCTTTTGAAATCCGGAAAGCCCTTTTTCTCTTGAAAGTGAGTCGGGTGACACCCAGTAAAGCATATGACAATTACTTGCGGCTTTATATATATCATTTGCAATATCATCGAATGTCCCAAACAGATTTTCAAAAGAAGGAACACTGCTTTTTTTTATTTCCTCTAAGTTTAATTCCGTTTTAATAAGAGTGTAATTAGCGTATTCTTCAATGTCATTTGCGTTTACATTGGCATAATCAATAGGAACATTAACACCCTTTAAAAAAGGATTCATTAATGCTTCTTTTCGATTCGTACATCCAATAATGAGTAGAAATAGAACAAGATAATACTGTGATTTCATTGATTTTAGTTTTAATATTTCAATTTAAGAATATTTTCTCGTTCGACAGTGTGCATTTTTTACAATTGCCTATAACGAGTACATAACATCACCAGGTAATGTTATTTTCCTTATATCATTTCTACAAGTAATGTTATCCGCCCAACACCGAGGGATAACAACACATATTATGGATACTAATTTTTTATCTGTTATTTCAGGGTGCGTATTCACGGTTTAAATCTTTGGTGCACTAAAGCTAATTATAATTTTTAGGTTTCAGGGGCTTAGCCTGTAAAAACTGTTAACATAAACCTTTTGCGCTACGCAAAGTGAAGAGAAATAACCGTTGGAATGGAGCTCCAAAACCACGGCGGTTAAAATAAGCCATCAAAGTAGAGCTCCAAAATGGCGGCGAGCCAAAAAAATCATCCAAATGGTGCTCCAAAACCACGGCAAAGAAAATTAACCATCAAAAATCTACTCCAATTTCGCGGCGATGAAAAATAATCATCAAAACAGTACTCCAAAATCGCGGCAGCTAAATTCAACTGTCAGAATAGAGCTCCAAAATCGCGGCGGTTAAAATAAACCATCAAAATCATACTCCAAAACCGCGGTCAATAACCATCAAAATCTTCTTCCTTGTTCTTTTGTTCCTATTGTGGTCTGTAAATTTAAAAAGTCGGCTCCTCACCAAGTCCATATTAATTTAAGACTAACTCCACCATAACTTGTTCATCGCTTAACACACCTTGTCAATTATTTGTCTACGTTTGCACTCCCTTTGAAAAAAGGGCAAAAATTGAAAACAAATTTAGGCAATGATTACAGTATCGAATTTAAGAATCCAGTTTGGGAAACGCGTACTATTTCAGGACGTTAACATGAAGTTTATGGCCGGAAACTGTTACGGCGTTATTGGAGCAAACGGAGCAGGAAAGTCAACATTTTTAAAAGCAATCTCGGGGCAGATAGATGCTACCGCAGGACACATCTCTCTTGAACCGGGTGAGCGCCTTTCAGTGTTAAGCCAGGATCACTTTGCGTTTGATGAGTTCTCTGTTCTTGATACTGTAATGAAAGGGCACGCCGAGCTTTGGGATTTAATGAAAGAGAAAGATGCCCTTTACATGAAACCTGATTTTTCGGAAGCCGACGGTATTAAAGCCGGCGAACTGGAAGAAAAATTTGGCGATATGGGCGGCTGGAATGCCGAAAGTGATGCGGCTACGCTGTTGAGCAACCTGGGCATTAAAGAGGAATACCACTACACGCTGATGAAAGACATGAGCGGGAACCAAAAGGTTCGTGTTTTGCTGGCACAGGCTTTATTCGGAAATCCCGATAACCTGCTGCTAGATGAGCCTACCAACGACCTCGACCTGGAAACCGTGGTTTGGCTGGAGAATTACCTCGCCAATTACGAAAACACCGTTTTGGTAGTATCGCACGACCGTCACTTCCTCGATGCCATTTCTACCCACACCATCGACATCGATTACAACGACATAAAAATGTTTGCCGGAAACTACAGTTTCTGGTACGAAAGCAGCCAGCTGGCACTGCGTCAGCAGCAGGCTCAAAACAAAAAGGCCGAAGAGAAGAAGAAAGAATTGCAGGAGTTTATTTCGCGTTTTAGCGCCAACGTGGCTAAATCGAAACAAACTACCAGTCGTAAAAAAATGCTGGAGAAATTGAATGTGGATGAGATACAACCATCAACAAGAAAATATCCGGGAATTATTTTTACGCCCGAGCGCGAAGCCGGAGACCGCATTTTAGACGTGGAAAACCTGAGTGCCAGCATCGAAGGAACTACTCTTTTTAAGGACGTGGAATTCTCGGCACAAAAAGGTGAAAAGATTGTTTTCCTGTCGCGCGACCACCGTGCAATGACCGCTTTTTTCGAGATCATTAACGGAAAACGCGAAGCCGATTCGGGAACATACCAGTGGGGACAAACAATAACATCAGCGTACCTGCCATTAGACAACTCTGAATTTTTCGATAGCGACATAACCCTGTTCGACTGGTTGTGCCAGTTTACCACCGATACCACAGAAATCTACATTCGTGGTTATTTAGGACGGATGTTATTTGCCGGCGACGAGATATACAAAAAGGTAAATGTACTTTCAGGAGGTGAAAAGATGCGCTGTATGATTGCAAAAATGCAGTTGTTGGATGCCAACGCTCTGATTTTGGATACACCGACCAACCACCTCGATCTGGAATCGATTCAGGCCTTTAACAATAACCTCATAAAATATCCGGGCAACGTGTTTATGTCTTCGCACGACCACGAGTTTATTTCGTCGGTATGTAACCGCATTATCGAATTAACGCCTAACGGTATTATCGACAAACTAATGCCTTACGACGAATATATTGAAGACGATAAAATTCATGCACTACGCGAAAAACTTTACGGGAATTAAAGATCTTTGCAGCAGAAACTACCTATAAAACTTACCTGGGCTTGTGCAGCATTATTAATCAAAAAATTAGCACATGAATAACCAGCAACGAAACAATATTAAAGTTGGCTTAAACGTAGCCGTTGTAAAAAAAGAACACCAGCGATCGGGTGAATTAACCTGTGGTATCGTTAAGAGAATATTGACAAAATCCGCCATCCACCCACACGGAATAAAAGTAATGCTCGAAACCGGAGAAGTAGGGCGCGTTCAGAAAATTTTACAGGAGAGCTAAGGAACTGAAGGACTGAGGGATTGAATGTTGCAATGCTTTAATGCATGAATGCGTAAATGCTTTAATGCTTCTTTGTGGTACTTTGTGCCAACTTCGTGCAACTTGGTGGTTAACGCTTTAAACTTCCCGGCGCTTACGCACCGGGCTGTTGCATTTCGCCCCTTTGGGGCTTTGCTTATTGCTTTTGTCTACTGCCAACTCATTCACTCAAAGAAGAAAACTGCTGAATTGTTAATCTATCAGTTTGTTATCTGGGAACTGTAACTGAGACTGAAAACGGTAACAGATCTCTCCTCCCCCGAAGTTTCGGGGCTCGTCGAGATGACAGCGGTTCTCAACTTTTGCCTTTTTACTTTTACCTTTATTTTACTCTACCTCACGACTGCCATAAAAGCGGTCGAGAATAGAGCCGTCGTTCGCTTCTTTCGAGAGCGACTCGATGGTGTTTTTAGGCACATTATAAACGTCGAGAACAATTAGTCCATCGAGACAGTTATTAAACTTCGGGTCTACATTAAATCCAATAATTTCAGCGTTGAGTCTAATGTATTTCTTCAGCAACACCGGAAGTCCTGAGTTCTGTTCATCTAAATCACCGATTGTTTTATCGAGCCTATTAATGTCTTGCTCCGTATTCTCCATCAGCAGGTTCAAATCCACATTGTCGCTTTTAAATTTATAGCTGTTGCGTGGTTTTATATGCTGTGCCATTCGCCAGTTCAAATGGTTCTTCATTATAAATTTAATGATCAGGTCTTTCGACACCTTCGAATAATTATTACTGATACTCACCGGCCCAATCAGGTAACGATATTCCGGATTTTTCAACAGAAAATACAAAATCCCTTTCCACAACAAAAACAACGGCATCGGTTTGCGCTGGTATTCTTTTATCACAAACGAACGGCCCAACTCAATACTTTCCTTTAAAACCGGTTTAAAACTTTCCGAAATTCGAAACAACGAGTGCAGGTAAAATCCGCGTCGGCCCAATTGTTCCATAATATCTTTGCCTTTCCCCAGGCGATACGCCCCAACAATCCGATGCTCATCTTCATCCCAAATAAACATCTGGTTGTAGTACAAATCATACTCATCGATATCAATACTGCGGTTAGTGCCCTCGCCTACTTCGCGGAAAGTGATCTCGCGCAAACGTCCTATCTCATTCAAAATATTCGGAATCATTGCCGACGGTGCACAATACGCCGTATAATTTTTCAGGGTGAACAATGTGTGCTTTGATTTTATCAGCTGAATTTCTTTCTGAATTTTCTCCAACGGAACCGGATCGATAATTTCATCGGGTTTTACATTGGGTTTCAACGCATAATTAAAAAAGCGCCGCACTTCAATGTCCGATTCCATACTGTAGGTTTTTGCACGCAGAAAACGTCCCAGCTGATACACGTCATTGTATGTATCCTGCTCGTCAACTTTTATCGGGCTTCCGATTCTCAGCTTTATCCTCTTATGCTTTTTCCGCAAAATCTCCGACGGCAAACGCGCACTTTTTAACGATGGATTGATTTTAGCCACCAAATGCAACAAACGACTGTTAGTGCCTTGAAACAACACAGGAACAACAGGTACGCGAGCCATTTTTATAAAATTCACCGCAGGAAACTGCCAGACTTTATCGGTAACACTACCATAAGCATCCTTGGTATGTACATCGATTGCAGGAAAAAGACAAAGCACTCCCCCCGCATTCAAATGGATTACGGCTTCTTTAAATCCATAATAAATTCCCTGCTCCGAATCGTCAAACGGATCGTCTTCCATAAAATACTCCGAAACAGCATCTATTTTTTTCAGCAAATAATTGGCCAGCACTTTTACGTCATTGCGAACCAGCGACAGGTATTTTATCAGCAACAACCCGTCGAAACCACCAAGCGGATGGTTGGCAACAATAATCAGCGGCCCTTCTTTTGGTATTTTTTTTAGCTGCTCTTCATCAAATTCGATATCGAACTCCAGCATTTTAATCAGCTCATCGATAAACGCTACACCCTGTTTATCTACAATCTGATTGTAAACTTTATCCAGCTTTTTAAATCGAAGAATAAACATGAGAAACTTGGCGAAATAATCGCCGTTGGCGTGTGTCGGGTGTTGGTCTTTGAACAAATCCTTTGGATCAGGTAATTCCATTTATTACGGTTAAGTTCGAATACTCTAATACAAAAATAAAAGGTTTTTTGAATTAACATCGTTACCTTAATAATACTAAGTAATTATTTTAGAGTTGCGCTTTCGAGCTAAAACAAACGATTTTTCAATTGAGAAATATTTTTTAATCATATTTGAACTTTCTTTGTTATAAGGGTATAATTTTATTTAATGACAGAAAACAAACTACATATTACAGACTGGCTCCCCACATCGAAGAAAGAAGTGAAACAAATGGGCTGGGAGGAGCTGGATGTTATTTTATTTACCGGCGATGCTTACATCGACCATCCATCGTTTGGCGCAGCCGTTATTGGCCGCGTGCTTGAAGCCGAAGGTTTGCGCGTAGCAATTGTTCCGCAACCCAACTGGACTGATGATTTACGCGACTTTAAAAAGCTCGGGAAACCCAACTTGTTTTTTGCTGTAACGGCAGGAAACATGGACTCGATGGTGAATCATTACACTGCCGGAAAACGCAAACGATCTGATGATGCATACACGCCCGGCGGCCAAATTGGGAAACGTCCGGATTACGCCACTATCACTTACTCGAAAATACTGAAAGAATTATATCCTGATGTGCCGCTGGTACTCGGAGGAATTGAAGCGTCGTTACGCCGGTTAACACATTACGATTATTGGTCGGACCGATTAATGCCATCGATTTTGGCGGATACGCAAGCCGACCTGCTGTTTTACGGAATGGGCGAAAAATCGATTGTAGATTTTGCCCGACTGGTAAAACGGGGTATTCCAATCGAAAGTTTGACAACCATTCCCCAAACCGTTTTTATGGTTGGTGCTGATAAAACCTATCCCACCAAAAAGAACTGGGATGAATTGGAACTGGCATCGCATGATACCTGTTTACAGGAAAAGAAAGAGTTTGCCCGCAATTTCATGCACATCGAGGAGGAATCGAATAAGATGGAGGCCAAAAAACTTGTGCAGCGAATTGGCGATAGAAAAGTAGTGGTGAATCCGCCGTGGCCAACTTTTAAAGAAAAAGAGATCGACCGCATTTACGATTTGCCATACACACGTTTGCCACACCCGCGCTACAATAATAAAGGTGCCATTCCGGCTTACGATATGATCCGGCATTCCATAAACATCCACCGCGGGTGTTTTGGCGGTTGTACTTTTTGCACTATTTCGGCACACCAGGGAAAATTTATTGCCAGCCGTTCCGAGAAATCGGTACTTAAAGAGGTGGAGAAAGTAACCGAAATGCCCGACTTTAAAGGTTATATTTCCGATTTGGGAGGCCCGTCGGCCAACATGTATAAAATGAAAGGTATTCATGAGGAGATTTGCAAAAAATGTAAACGCCCATCGTGTATCTTCCCGTCGGTTTGTAAAAACCTCGACATTAACCACAAACCAATGCTCGATTTGTACGAAAAAGTACGACATAACCCGAAAGTGAAAAAAGCCTTTATTGGCAGTGGCATTCGTTACGACATGATTTTGGAAAACACGAACGACAAAGAGGTAAACCAAAATAACCGAAAATACCTGCGCGAAGTAATTAAACACCACGTTTCGGGAAGGCTGAAAGTGGCTCCGGAACACTCGTCGGACGATGTGCTGAAATTTATGCGCAAACCGTCTTTTAAATTGTTTGAGGAGCTGAACCAGGAATTCATTAAAATAAATAAAGAGGAAAAGCTGAATCAGCAACTTATTCCTTATTTTATTTCAAGTCACCCGGGCAGTAAGTCGGAAGACATGGCGAACCTGGCGATTCAAACAAAAGACATGAATTTCAGATTGGAGCAGGTGCAGGATTTTACACCCACACCAATGACACTGGCAACCGTGGTTTATTATTCGGGCTATCATCCTTACACGATGGAGCAAATTTACACCGCCCGAAATAAAAACGCTAAAGAACAACAACGCCAGTTCTTTTTCTGGTATAAAAAAGAATTTCGGAATAAAATTATACGCGACCTAAAAGCAAAAGGCCGCGAAGACCTTGTAAAAAGGCTATTCAATAAAAATCAAAATACTGACGCGAAATGAAAATTTTTAGAATGTTAACGCTGGCACTCGCGATTTTTCTATCGGGATGTGCAGAAGTAATGCAAATTGCCCAACAAACGCTTGATGGAGACACTCCATTAACCCAATCGGAAATTATTGCAGGATTAAAAGAAGCACTAATTACCGGCACCAATAATTCGGTAAGTATTTTAGGTGCACAAGACGGTTATTATAAGGATGAGCTGGTAAAAATATTATTACCGCCGGAAGCTGATATTATTGTGGATAACATAGGTAAAGTTCCGGGTGGTCAAAAACTGCTGGACGATGTACTGCTTCATATTAACCGTGCTGCTGAAGACGCTGCAAAGGAAGCTGCTCCAATTTTTGTGAATAGCATTAAAAGCATGACATTCAGCGATGCAGTGGGAATTTTAAAAGGCAGCGACAATGCAGCAACCTCCTACTTGCACAAAACAACCTACGATCAGCTTTTCGAGCTTTACCAACCAAAAATCAAAACTTCGGTTGAAAAAGAATTAGTTGGTGGCGTTTCAACCAAAGAAAGCTGGGATACTCTGGTTGGGAAATGGAACCAGGTTGCCGGCTCATTTATTGGACAAACAGCAGGGTTGGAAGAAATTGATACACAACTGGAAGACTACCTCACGGCAAAAGCTCTTGATGGTGTATTTATAAAAATTGCGGCGGAAGAGAAATTAATCAGAGAAGATCCGGCTGCCCGTGTAACCAGTTTGCTTAAAAAAGTATTTGGCTCGGTTGATAGCTAAACTACCCGCCATAATTTTTAGCTTGTAAAACATATTTGATTGAATTATTGCACAATATTTCATAATTTCATTATACCCTAATCGGCAATAGAGAGCTGAGTTCGTAAGGGAATTATACTAACCTGTTAAATTTAAGTGCCATGAGATTAGAATTCAAAAAAATTGAAGAGGCCAATGACTTGGTTAACCAATTGATTGAACATCATCCGCAAGCCATTTTTCTGACCGATCACGATTTTAAAGTAAAGTACTTTAACCACTCGTTCCAAAAATTATCGAAAAGCACCAAGGGCGACATTCTTGGTCATGAGTTTTGTGAAATTATGGGGTGCACCCAACGCGAAAAAATTACAGCTAAAGATGGCGGCTTTTGTAAGCGCTGCCAATTGCGTGATCTGTTGTCAGGATCAAACCTTTCGGAGTTGGTACTTATTCGCGATTTTATAATAAACAACAAGGTAAAAACCAAACATTTGCATATTGATACACACCGTTTGGTAATGGACGGAACAAAATACAGGTTAGTAGTTATTGACGATCGAACAGGACATACCATAAAATAATATTTCAAGCCCCGGGGGATTAACCCGGGGTTTTATTTTTCAAATAGTCTCCCCTGCCACGTATCACGCTCTTTCAAGCGTTTTTCCACTTTGGCTACAAACTCAAAATTCTTTAACCCCCACTTTGGGGCGATCAACATTTCGGGTGGCGCTTGGCTGATAAACCGCTCCACAATTATTTCAGGATTTAAAAGCTCGAGGTAATCGATAACCAAATCGATGTATTCGTCGGCAGTGTAAAGCTTAAAATTTTCAGGATGTTGCTGAAACTGTTTTTCCAGCAGCGTTTTTTTGTGAATTTGCAGCTGATGTAACTTTAAGTTTTTTACCGGCAGTTTCGATATCGTTTTTGCCTGATCAAGTAGTTCTTCACGTGTTTCGCCCGGCAAACCCAGAATCATGTGCGCGCAATTGTTGATGCCACGTTTCGCGGTTTCCGCAATTGCCCATTCAGCTTCAGCAAACGAGTGCCCGCGGTTAATACTTCCCAGCGTTCGGTCGAGATGTGACTCCACTCCCAACTCAACCATTACATACACCTTTTTGCTGAGTCCGGCCAGGTAATCCAGCAATTCAGGATAAATACAATCAGGGCGCGTTGAGATAACCAGCCCAACCACTTTTGGGTGTTCCAGCGCTTCTTCGTACAAACGCTTCAAATCCCCGATCGGCGCATAGGTATTTGTATAGGCCTGAAAATATGCCAGAAACCGCATCGATTTGTATTTCCTGGCAAAAAAAGCAATGCCTTTTTCTACCTGGCTGGTCACGCTGTTTTCCAGATTGCAGTATGTGGGTTTAAACGTTTTATTGTTGCAATAAGTACATCCGCCCACACTTTTTGTACCGTCGCGGTTGGGGCAGGTAAACCCGGCATCAATCGATACCTTTTGCACCCGTTCAGAAAAAAGCGTTCTGAAATAAGTTGGAAAATCATTGTATCGCCTGTCGTGTCCCCAGCTGTAAGTATCCTTTTGCATCCTCTTTTTCTTGAGATTGCAAAAGTACGTAAAATTGTGAATCCGAATTTTCTGCATAAAACTTATCAACAACTCTTGAAAACTTTCCGCGAATATCAACGGTTTTGCTTTTTAAATACAGCTTCAAAAAGCTATTTTTAAGGAAAAATCAGGCAGATATGTTCTCAGAAAAAGATAAGCAGCAAATTCAACAGCGCGGCAGCAAATTAGAAACCGTGCAAAATCAGATCGAAAATTTCAAAAAAGGCTTCCCCTACTTACCAATTCAAGATGCCGCTTCGGAGGGAAAAGGTATTATTCGTTTAAGTGCTGAAGATTTGAAGAAAAGAGGCAACCGCTACGATGCTAAAATTGCGGCAGGAACAAAAGCCTTAAAATTTGTACCGGCATCGGGTGCTGCAAGCCGCATGTTTAAAGCACTTTTTCAGGCACTGGAAGATTTCCAGAATCAGCCTCACGAAGATGTGCTTGCCGCCAACAGAGACGCTGCACAATACGTTACTGAACTCGATAAATTTGCTTTTGCCGAAGAGCTAAAGAAAGCCGTTGCTGATGATGGAGAACAACTTTCGGCAACGACTAAACTCGACTATCTGTTAACCGAAAAAGGGCTAAATTACGGAGCAAAACCAAAAGGGCTGCTCAAATTTCATTTGTACGATAATGGAGCAAGAACGCCATTTGAAGAGCACCTAGTGGAAGGCGCAAAATACGCTGCCGACAAAGACAATAAAGCCAGCCTTCATTTTACCGTTTCGCCCGAGCATCAACCGGGATTTGAAGCTTTGCTGGCAGAAATAAAAAGTAAATACGAAGAACAACTGGGAGTTGAGTTTGATATAACATTCAGTCAACAAAAACCGTCAACCGATACAATAGCCGTTGACTTGGAAAACGAACCATTCAGAAATGCTGATGGAAGTTTGTTGTTCCGTCCGGGTGGCCACGGTGCTTTAATCGAAAATCTTAACGACCTGGATGCCGATATCATTTTCATCAAAAACATCGACAATGTGGTACCCGACCATCTGAAACAGCCAACCATCGATTACAAAAAAGGATTGGCAGGCGTATTGTTAAAGCACCAGGAAAAACTGTTTTATTATCAGCACGAATTAAACGAAAAACATTATACAGCGCTCAATAGTAACTTTTTAGCCGAAGCAGCCAACTTTTTGGAGAATACGCTAAATACCAAACCGGCTAAAAATCATTATTACACCGAGCGCGAAGAACTTTATCAATACCTAAAGGAAAAATACAACCGCCCACTGCGCGTTTGCGGAATGGTGAAAAACGAGGGAGAACCGGGTGGCGGACCATTTTGGGCAATGAATGCCGACGGTACAATTTCGCTACAGGTAGTTGAAAGTTCGCAGATCGATCCGGACAGTGTTCAGCAACAGGATATTGTTCAGCATGCCACCCACTTTAACCCGGTTGATCTGGTTTGTGCAGTAAAAAATTACAAAGGAGAAAAATACGACCTTACCCAATTTACCGATCCGGCAACCGGCTTTATTTCGAAAAAATCGAAAGACGGGAAAGAGCTGAAAGCACAGGAATTACCGGGCTTGTGGAACGGAGCAATGAGCAACTGGAACACGCTTTTTGTAGAGGTTCCGATTGAAACATTTAACCCGGTAAAAACGGTAAACGACTTATTGCGCGATCAACACTTGTAAGATTGTTTTTGAGTTTCGGGCCGAATTATTAATTTCGCGAACTTATTTTTGCAATGAACGAGGAAAGAGATAATTTCAGGGAAGAAGATATTAGTGAGGCACTTAAACGCTTTAAGAGCTCTTTGGTTTCGGGCCGCTTAAAGTATTTCGACGTATCGGAATTTGAAGGAATTGTAGAGCAATTAATGGAAGAAGGCGACTTGCAGTCTTCTGAAATTGCCGCCCAACAAGGCATACAAATCCATCCAAATGCGGTTCCTCTTCATTTAAAATATGCACAAATTCTACTGAGCAAAGGTAAATACGACCAGGCTCAGAAATACCTCGATTTTGCTGAAAGAGTTGAAAATACCAATCCCGATGTTCACTTATTAAAAGGTTCGGCATCGCTGATTATGGGTAACGAAGATGGGGCAAAAGCATCATTCAGAAAAGCGATTAAATCCGGAAACGGAGAAACCGACGATATTTTATACCACGTTGGCTCGGCATTTATTCAGATTGGCGAAATAAGTGAGGCCATTTCGTATTTCAAGAAAGCCTTAAAGCTGAATCCGAAACACGAGCTTGCATTGTACGACCTGGCGTTCTTTACCGACCAGATTGGTGATTACAAAAACAGTATCAAATATTACAATCGATTTATCGATAACGATGTGTACAATTACACCGCATGGTTTAACCTGGGAATTGTATTTAACAAAGCTGATATGCACGACAAGGCAATTGAGGCTTATGAATATACGTTGGCGATAAACGAAAATTTTCACATGGCGCTGTTCAATATCGGAAATGCCCTGGCCAATTCGGGTCGCTTTAAAGAGGCCATTGATAAATACAGGGAATTTCTGGAATTCGACCCCGATAACGACGATGCTTATTGTTACATGGGCGAATGTTACCTTAACCTGGACGACCAGTTGCAATCGGAACACAATTACCTGAAAGCAATTTCTATAAATCCGGAAAATGATACCGCTCATTTTGGCGTTGGGCTGATAATGTGGATTGCGAAAAAGTACGACAGAAGTATCGACTACATCAAAAAAGCCATAAAAATAGACAAGCAAAACTCGGAATACTGGTTGACTTTGGGTAAAGTACAAAACGATACTGATGATTTGGACGAAGCAGTAAAAGCTTTTAAACAAGGTGCACGCATTGATGCTGAGAACACTGAGATCTGGCTTACCTGGGCAGAAACATTAATGAAGCACGGAGAAACAAAAGGTGCCATCCGAATTCTAAAAAAGGCTATTGACAACAACGACGATTCGATGCTGAAATACCGTTTGGTAGCGATATTGCTTGGTGCCCGAAAACGCAAGGAAGCTTACGAATGGTTGCGTTCGGCCATGTTGCAGGATTTTGAAAACATCAATTACCTGTTCGATATTTATCCGAGAGCGCTAAAAAGTAAACAGCTTAAAAAGGTTGTTGACGATTTCCGCCGGGGTGATAAATAAGCAAGTACCGATCATTCTTTATCCATTTTATTAAATCCCCGATCAAAATCAGTATCAGGGAGTCAACTTCTTCTTCGAAACCCTGTTTTACAATTTGTTTTTGTATTTTGGCGTCCCGAAATAGAAATTTACACCGTTACAAATTCACTTGCTAAAAATGAACAGATCAGCAAAAGATTATTTTACTCTGGTATTAAAGGGAATGGGAATGGGTGCTGCCGATGTAGTACCGGGCGTTTCCGGAGGAACAATTGCTTTTATAACTGGCATTTACGAAGAATTGATTAACTCGATAAAGTCGATCAATTTAACCGCGATAAAGCTGTTGCTCAGTTTTAAACTGGCCGAATTCTGGAAAGCCATTAACGGAACTTTCCTTATCAGTGTTTTTATCGGAGTTGGAATAAGCGTTTTCTCACTGGCAAAAGGGCTGGAATATTTGCTTCATCACTACCCTATTTTAGTGTGGTCGTTCTTTTTTGGGCTCATCGTTGCATCTGCCATTTATGTAGCACGCTCCATAAAACGATGGAAAGCAGACACGGTTATTGGCGGTTTGGCCGGAATTGTAATCGCATTTATGATAACCGTAATTTCTCCAGCTGAAGTAGAAAATCCAAGCTACTGGTTTATTTTTATTTCCGGAATGATTGCAATTTGTGCAATGATACTGCCAGGAATTTCGGGTAGTTTCATTCTGGTTTTACTTGGCATGTATAAATTTATTCTCGGCGAAGTTGGTGATTTAAACTTTGTCGTAATAGGTATTTTCATGGTTGGAGCTGCTATCGGAATCATCGCATTCTCAAATGTATTATCATGGTTGCTTAAAAAATATCACAATACAACAATTGCTTTGTTGGCTGGATTTATGGTTGGTTCTTTAAATAAGGTTTGGCCATGGAAAGAAGAAGCTTCTGAAATCGATTTAGGAAGTAATATTTTACCCGGAACTTACGAGCAAATCACAGGTCACGAAGCCTGGTTATTGGGTGCAATTGTACTGGCAGTTGCCGGGTTTGCACTCATATTTGTTGTTGAAGGAATTGGAAAAAAACTTAAAAAGTAACCAGTTGCAGTTTACAGTATTCAGTTAGAAAAAATACACAAGATGAAAAAATACGGACTATTAGGCTACCCACTCACCCACTCATTTTCAAAACGCTATTTCACCGAACGTTTTGAAACGGAAAAAATAGATTCAACTTATGACAATTTCGAAATCGATGCGATAACCAAATTTCCGGAGGTAGTAAAAGACAATCCGGAAGTAATCGGATTTAACGTTACCATTCCATATAAAGAGCAGGTGATTCCGTATTTGGATGAGTTGAATGATTCGGCAAAAGAGATTGGCGCTGTTAATACCATTCGCGTTACACGAACTGAAAACGGCGTGCACTTAAAAGGATTTAATACCGATACTTTTGGTTTTGAGTCGTCATTGAAACCGCTTTTAAAAGAGCATCATAAAAAAGCACTGATCCTGGGAACAGGCGGTGCTTCGAAAGCATTAAAATATGTACTCAGCAAATTGGGCATTGAATATATTTCAGCGTCGATTGAAGAGTTGAAGGAAAACGAAATTCGTTATGAAGATATTGATGAAAAGTTGATGGGTGAACGCTTGTTAATTATCAACGCTACGCCGCTTGGAACCTATCCAAAAGTAGAGACTTTCCCAAATATTCCTTACGAATTTGTAACTGACAAACATTTACTTTTTGATCTGGTTTATAATCCGGAAGTAACGCAGTTTATGGCAAAAGGACAAGCCAAAGGAGCTACAGTTAAAAATGGTTACGAAATGTTACTGAATCAGGCTAAAAAGTCTTATGAGATTTGGAACTCGGAGGAATAATATTGTAGCAAGTTTCAAATTTATTGAAAGATCATCCCCCTTAATCCCCCTTCGAAGGGGGAAAACGACGAAGGAGTTGGGGGATGAAAACCTAAAATGTAACAGATTCGAACCATGGATAAAACAAAAGTACTTTTCGTATGTCTCGGGAACATTTGTCGCTCGCCAAGTGCAGAGGCAGTGTTTAACGGCGTTGTAAAAAAAGCAGGATTAAGCAAACAGTTTGTGGTGGATTCTGCAGGAACATCGGGTTGGCATGCCGGCGAACCTGCCGACAGAAGAATGCAATCGCACGCCATACGTCGCGATTATAACCTGACAAGTATTTCCAGAAAGTTTAATCCGCATTCCGATTTCGATTATTTCGATTACATCATCGGGATGGACGATAGCAATATGCAAAACCTGAAAAGCATGGCACGCAACGGCAACGACTTACAAAAGCTGCACAAAATGACAGATTTTAGCAGCGATGGTCAATACGACGAAGTTCCTGATCCGTATTACGGAGGTGCAGATGGTTTTGAGCTGGTACTCGACCTGTTGGAAGATGCGTGCGAAGGGCTGCTGAAAGATATTGAAACAAAAAGATCTGAGTAGAAAATTCCACTCAGATCGTTCTATATTGATAAAGTTTTTTATTCGAAGTGGTAAAGGAAATTTACCAAACAATCGTAGGCCGGTTTCCGCTCACCTTCAATATCAACCACAATTTTCACCTGAATTTTCGCAATTCCACGCAGGTTTTTAATGTCGTTTAACGATACCGTTGCCCTGATTTTGTCATTCACTTTTACCGGTTGCTGGAAACGTAAACTTTCGATACCGTAATTCACGATCATCTTTACATTTCGTACATCAACAACATTGTACCATAGGTAAGTTAACATCGACAAAGATAAATAACCGTGTGCGATGGTTGTTTTAAACGGCGATTCTTTGGCAGCACGCTCCGGATCAGTGTGTATCCACTGGTAATCAAGCGTTGCATCTGCAAATTTATCTATCTGATCCTGAGTTATCTGAACATAATCTGAAACTCCAATAACCTGCCCCAAAAGGGCTTCAAACTCTTCGTAGTTGTTGATAATTCGTTTTTCCATTGAAAAATAATTCTGGTAAATGATGTGCCAAGTTAATCCTTTTTCTGCAAGAATAGCAGCTTTGAACGTTGCGAATGCCCTTATTTTATAAAGCTTTCATAAGTAAAAACTGAATTTTAATACTTTATGTTCCATTTTTAAAAGGACTGTGAAGTTATATTAAAGAATTCAGACATTCTCATCTGGTTTTTATCAGAAAATGGTCACCTTTGCATTTCAATTTATCGCATGAGAAATCTTTTCCGAACAACAACATTCCTGGCAATTGTTGCCTGCCTTCTATGGTCGACCGCTTTTGCTGGCGTAAAAATAGGATTGGAGTACCATAGTCCATTTCAGTTTGCGGGCATTCGTTTTACTATTTCCGGCCTTCTTATGTTTTTGTATTTCGGAAAACCAAAACGTTATTTTTTAGAATTAAAACATAACCTGAAATTTATTTTACTTCTTTCTCTTGTGCAGATATTTGCGCAATATGCGCTGTTTTACAGTGGCATTAACTTGCTTCCCGGTTCGTTATCTGCTATGATTGTTGGATCGCAACCACTTTTCATTGCGTTGGTTGCGCACTTCTCGTTTAACAACGACAAAATGACGCCACTAAAAACAATAAGTATTTTAATTGGTGTTGTCGGAATTGCAATCATCACACTCGGCCGTTCGAAAGTTGAGATGAGTGGCTATCGGGAATACATTGGCATTGCCATTTTGCTCGTCAACAATATTGTATCGGGCTACTCCAATGTGTTGGTTGCGAAACATACAGCCACAATTTCTCCGGTGGTTTTAAGTTCCACTTCGCTGATTATAGGAGGTTTAATGCTATCCATTGTTTCCATTCCCGTTGAAGGAATTCACCTGGGGCCATTTCCTCCAAAATACTGGTATGCTTTGGCCTGGCTCAGCTTTTTATCGGCAGCCGCCATTACCATTTGGTATTCGTTACTAAAACGACCGGGCGTAAAAGTTTCATTGCTGAATGTATGGAAATTCCTGATTCCCGTGTCAGGAGCAGCTTTAAGCTGGGTTTTATTGAGTAACGAAAAACCCGATCTCGCATCAATTATCGGAATGGTAGTAATCGCCGTATCATTGGTTAGTCTGAACTATGCCAACCGAAGAGAGCAAAAACTTGCTGCCCAAAAGGAACAACAGTAACTATTCATCCAAAACCAGTAATTCTATTTTTCTGAAATCCGTACTGTGACCTTCCGCCTGAATTGAGATCGTACCCTTTGTGAGCATCTTGTTTCCATCGGCCGGCAGAAGTTTTTCATAAGTAGGATCTCGTGGATCAAGCTGTGGTTTTTCGTAATGTAATACTTCTACTCCATCCACAAAATGACGGATCATTTCACCGCCGTGCACTTCTGCTTCAACAGTCACCCATTTGTCATCGTATTGTGTTTCTGCATTGGAATTTATGGTATGTGGTTCAATCAATTCGCCATTCATCACCACGTTTGTGCCGGGTGTGCAAAGGTTCATTGTTGGACGCTCACCTTTACCGGTAACACCGCCCAACAACTGCACTTCAATGGATGTTGGAAATGCCTGATCCAACTCCATCGATTCAGCAGTCTGACCATGAATCATTAATCCGTTATTTCGAAATGCCCAGTTTGGCGCATTTTTTAACTGAGGTCCTACAAAACGATACTCAACCCGCAAGCGGTAGTGCGAAAATTCATCCTTGTAAAACAGATGCCCGAATTCGCCATTCCACTCGTCCCAATCGTCGTACGAAACGCGTAGCAAACCATCCTCAACCCGGAACGTATTTTTGTAATTAACACCTAACTCGTACCCTGTAAATTTTGGCGTCCAATCGTCTAAATCTTTACCATTAAACAACTGTATCCAGTTTTCATCTGATTTGCTTGCCTCCTGCTCTGTTTTAGGTTTTGAATTGCACGCCGATAAAAGCATAGAACCCGCCAAGAGGGTAATTCCGAAGAGTTTGTAAGTAATTCTCATCACTGAAGTTTTAATTGATTTAGTTCAGTAGTAAAGGTAAAACAATATTGAAAAGAACAAAAATTAACCATTTGGTTAAACTATTTGATTAATTTCTTGGATGATTGAACTGAAACCCCTACTTTTGACCATCTGGTTAAACTATTTAGTTAATTAAAATTCATGACAAACATAAAAAAGGATAATACTGAGGAAAAGATACTAAGTGCCGCTCAGAATGTTTTTGTGCGGAAAGGAATGGATGGAGCACGTATGCAGGAAATTGCAGACGAAGCCGGGATAAACAAAGCGTTGCTTCACTATTATTTCCGTTCGAAACGACAGTTGTTTAACGCAACGTTCGAAAGCATTTTTTGCAAAATTATTCCCAATGTAATGCGCATGGTTGAGTCGGATCAACCGATTGAAGAAAAACTGGAAGCTTTTATTGAAAATTACATTGATGTTTTGATGAAAAATCCTTTCCTGCCAACCTTTGTATTAAAAGAAATAAATCAAGATCCGGAGTTTCTGGCAGAATTGATTAAAAGTAGTGGGCTACAACCCAAAAAAGTTGTTGAGATGTTCCAAATTGAAATGGAAAAAGGAACTATCCGAAACATGGATCCGCGCGACCTTTTGATCAACATACTCAGTTTAAACATATTTCCGATTGCCTCAAAACCACTACTGTCTTTGTTATTTTTTGACGATGATCAAAAAAGCTACATGGAATTTATTGAAAGAAGAAAAGTAACTGTAAAGGAGTTTGTCCTTAACTCAATCCTAATAAAATGAGAAAAATTCTGATTCTATTGCTATTTCCGTTTCAGTTGGCAGTTGCCCAGAACAATATTCAACTTGACAGTTGTTATGTGTGGGCACGGCAAAATTACCCCAACCTGAAACAGTCGGAATTGTGGAAGGAGATCAATTCGCTTTCCACACAAAATCACGAAACCAATTATTTGCCACGGGTAACATTAAACGGTCAGATCACTTATCAATCGGCAGTAACAGAAGTTCCGGTTTCGATGCCGGGAGTTACCATACCAACGGTTTCGAAAGATCGTTATAATACTTACGCCGAGTTGCAACAAACCATTTGGGACGGTGGTCTTACCAAAGCCAATAAAAGTCTTGAAAACGCTATTTTGAATAGCAACCTTAGCCAATTAGAAGTAGAGCTATACAAACTGAACGAGCAGGTTGCGCAGGCCTTTTTTACAACTTTGGTAGTCGAACAGCAAAAAGAAGTGATCCTAGCACAGCTAAAAACCATTGATGAACAACTTGACCGCGTAGAATCAGGGATTCGCAACGGAGTAACTGAACCTTCAGCAGCAATGGTATTAAAAGCGGAGCGAATCAACCTTGAGCAAAATATTGTTGAATTGGATGCCGCTAAAAATACATCACGCCAAATGCTGGAATTGTTAACCGGCAAGCAGTTTGCTAAAAACGAAGCATTTACCTATCAAACAAACTTTTCATTCACATCAGAACTCCTCCGCCCCGAATTAGATTTACTGGGCGTTCAGCGTCAACAGTTAGCAGTTCAGAGCGATCTGCTTTCGAAAACGAGAAACCCAAAGCTTTTCGGATTTGGTCAATTAGGTTACGGAAAGCCGGGCTTAAACATGTTACTCGACGAATTTAAAGGTTACTACCTTTTTGGTGTGGGTGTTTCGTGGAATGCTTTCGACTGGAAACAAACGTCACGACAACAAGAAGTTTTGCAAATACAACAAGAAATGCTTCAAAGCCAGGAAGCGACATTTATACAAAACCTCAACCTCTTGCTCATTCAACAAAAAGAGCAGATAGGAAAACTGGAACAATTGATTACCAACGATGAAAACCTGGTTGAACTTCGTGCCGGGATTACCAAAGCAGCCGCCTCAAAACTGGAGAACGAAACAATTACGACTTCCGACTATGTTCAGGAATTACAAGCTGAAACCATAGCAAAATTAAAACAAGAACTGCACAAAATTCAGCTTAACGAAGCCCGCGAAAAATACACCCTGATCAAAGGAAAAACCTTGCCGGGCACTTTAACACATAACTAAAATATACAAGCAAATATCGATACCATGAAAAAGATACTTTACATTATTTCTTTGCCTTTACTTTTTATGGCCTGCCAATCGGATAATGACACGGCTGACGCTTATGGAAATTTCGAAGCTGAAACAGTGATTGTTTCGGCTGAAACTCCGGGAAAGATCCTTGAATTAAATGTTGACAAAGGAGATAAAATTGAAGCCGGCTTTTCTGCAGCCTTAATCGATACTGTACAGCTACATTTACAACTATTACAACTTGATGCGCAACAAACTGCAATCGCGGCAAAACGTCAATCGATTCAGTCGCAAATTGCTGTGTTCGAAGAGCAAAAAACAAACATGAAAATAAACGAAGAACGCATTCAAAAAATGCTGAAAGACGGAGCTGCCACCCAAAAGCAACTTGACGATATTCAGGGACAGATCAGTGTAATCGATAAACAGATTGCCAATACCAAAACACAATTCACGCTCATTAGCAAAGAACAGGAAGTTTTGGAAGCACAAAAAGCTTCGGTAAGCGATCAGTTAAATCGTTGCAGTGTAAAATCTCCCGTTTCAGGAACTATACTTGAAACATACGCCGAACAGGGAGAATTGACCACTGCAGGAAAAGCACTTTTTAAAATTGCCGATATCAGCGAGCTGGAACTTAAAGTGTATGTAAGCGGCGCCCAGCTTCCACATGTAAAACTCGGTCAGCAGATTGATGTTATGGTCGATCAGAACGCTACCGAAAACCAACACTTTACCGGTACCATCACCTGGATTTCATCGGAAGCGGAGTTTACGCCTAAGATCATCCAAACCAAAGAAGAACGGGTAAAACTGGTTTATGCTGTTAAAGTAACGGTAAAGAATGACGGAACGTTGAAAATAGGAATGCCGGGGGAAGTTAGTTGGCAGTGACCAGTCGCAGTATTCAGTCACAGTTATCAGTTTCAGTTAACAGTAAAAACAAAAATACATATTATGGATTTTAAACATTTAATCGCATATCAAAAGGCATTTAAACTGGCCATGGATATTTTTGAGGTTTCCAAAACATTTCCAAAAGAAGAAAAGTTCTCGTTAACTGATCAAATTAGAAGATCTTCCCGTTCAACATGTACCAACATTGCTGAAGCGTATCGTAAAAGACGATATCCAAAACACTTTTTAAGCAAACTTACCGACTCCGATGGCGAAAACAGCGAAACTGCCTCTTGGCTTGACTTTGCTTTTGCCTGTGAATACATCAGCAACGACATCCATGAGAAATTATATAACGAATGTGTGGAAATTGGTAAACTTTTGAACTATATGATGAGTAATCCTGAAAAATTTGGTAGTAGCAAAGTGCTGGACTGAAAACTGAGACTGAGACTGAATACTAAAAAGATGATCGAGATAAACAACATAACAAAGTCGTACAAAGAAACCAAGGCACTTTCGGGTATCAACCTGCATGTAAATGAAGGTGAATTGTTTGGTTTAATCGGTCCGGATGGAGCAGGAAAAACCACTTTGATCCGAATTCTGATGACTTTGCTTTTACCGGATTCAGGTGAAGCAAAACTGGACGGTCTGGATGTGGTTGGAAATTACAAGCAAATCCGCAAAATGGTTGGTTATATGCCTGGGCGTTTTTCGCTTTATCAGGATTTGAGCGTGGAAGAAAACCTGAACTTTTTTGCGACTGTTTTCGGAACAACGGTTCAGGAGAATTATGATTTAATCCGCGATATCTATTACCAGATCGAGCCTTTTAAAACACGCCGCGCCGGAAAACTGTCAGGCGGAATGAAACAAAAACTGGCGCTTTCGTGTGCATTAATCCATAAACCCAAAATATTGGTACTCGATGAACCAACAACCGGTGTAGATGCAGTTTCGCGAAAAGAGTTTTGGGAGATGCTGAAAAACCTTCAGCAAAAGGGAATTACCATTTTGGTATCGACACCTTACATGGACGAAGCCGATCTTTGCGACCGCGTAGCACTGATCCAAAACGGACAAATACTTGATGTGGATTCCCCAAAACGTATAACTGAAAAATTTCCCCGGAAGATTATTCAGGTAGGTGCCCAAAATATGTACCAGTTGATTAACGATTTACGTGCTTACGATAAAGCAGAAGCAGTTTATGCTTTTGGTCAGCATGCTCATTTTACGGGTATAAATGATGAAGTGGAAACGAACGAACTCGATAATTACCTGCAAAATCTGGGGCACGAAAAGATATTGGTGGAAGAAATTCCGGCTGGTATTGAAGATGTGTTTATGAACTTAATGGAGCAGTAGCCGCAAAACGATATGGCAAACATTATAACAGCTAAAAATCTCACAAAAAAGTTCGGGCATTTTACGGCAAACGACAATCTTTCTTTTGAAGTAAAAAAGGGTGAGATTTTTGGATTTCTTGGAGCCAACGGCGCTGGAAAGACGACGGCAATTCGAATACTTTGCGGCCTTTCATCACCAACATCGGGCGAGGTGGAAGTTGCCGGTTTTGATATTTATCGTGAAACCGAAAAAATAAAAAAGAACATCGGTTACATGAGCCAGAAGTTTTCGCTGTATGAAGACCTGACAATTTTGGAGAACATTAAATTATATGCAGGAATCTATGGTATTGGACGAAAACAGCGCAAAGAAAAAGAATCGGAATTACTAAAAAAACTGGAGCTGGAAAATGTAAAAAACAAACTCATCGGTGATTTGCCGCTGGGATGGAAACAAAAGCTGGCTTTTTCGGTAGCAATTTTTCACGATCCGAAAATTGTTTTCCTCGATGAACCAACCGGAGGTGTCGACCCGGTTACCCGACGAAAATTCTGGGACCTGATTTATGAAGCTGCTCACCACGGAATTACCGTTTTTGTAACTACCCACTACATGGATGAAGCCGAATATTGCGATCGTGTATCAATAATGAATGCAGGGAAAATTGAAGCACTCGACACGCCAACAAAACTTAAAGAAAAATACAATGCAACCAATATGGACGAAGTGTTTTTGAAAATAGCACGGTAGCTATGAGTTTCGAGACACGAGTTTCGAGTAAAAGCCTCAACAAGAACAAACTCGCGGCTCGCTTCTCACAACTAAATACTTAAAAGATGAAACAACTAAAATCATTCATAAAAAAAGAATTCTTCCACATTTTTCGCGACCCGCGAACGATGCTGATACTCTTTGGCATTCCTGTGGTTCAGCTACTGGTCTTCGGAACGGTGATTAAAAGTGAGATTAAAGATGTTCACATTGCCATTTACGACCAGTCGAAAGATGAAACCACACAGGAAATCACCAATAAATTGTTGTCTTCGGGCTATTTTCTGCTGGATGAAAACCTGGATAATCTTGACGATATTGATGCCATTTTCAGAAAAGGGAAAGTGCGCGAAGTGATTGTTTTTGAGAATAATTTTGGGCAAACACTCGGCAAAGAAGGCATTGCTAAAATACAGTTAATTGCCGATGCTTCCGATCCCAACATAGCAAAGCTGGCGATATCATATACAAATGCCATTGTAAACGACTACATCCGAAAACTGTATCCCGAAATGCAGCTGCCCATGCAGATTACCCCCGAAGTACGCATGTATTTTAACGAAGAAATGAAAAGTGCGTACATGTTCGTGCCCGGTGTGATGGCTTTGATTTTAATGCTCATTTCTGCCATGATGACTTCCATTTCAATAACTCGCGAAAAGGAATTAGGGACAATGGAAATCCTACTCGTTTCTCCACTTCGCCCTGTTCAAATTATTGTTGGAAAAGTACTCCCCTACCTGCTACTTTCTATCGCTAATGCATTCATTATTGTACTTATCGGGCATTTTGTATTTAGTGTACCTGTAAGTGGCAGTTTCATTTTACTCATGCTGGAAACCATTCTTTTTATTCTAATGGCACTTTGCCTGGGAATCCTGATATCAACGGCAGCAAAGAACCAAATGGCGGCCATGTTTATTTCAATGATCGGATTAATGTTACCCACCATTCTATTATCCGGTTTTATATTTCCCATCGAAAATATGCCGGAGGTGCTGCAATATTTTAGTCATATAATGCCCGCCCGATATTTCATAACGATTGTAAGAACTATTATGCTGAAAGGAACCGGCATCTTTTTTATTTGGAAAGAGACTGCCATTTTAATTGCTATGACGATGTTTTTTATTGCGGTTAGCGTAAGGAAATTTAAGATTAGATTAGAGTAGTTACGAGTTGCAAGCTTCAAGTTACAAGTAGGTGTGGATAGAAATGAATATTAACCATTTAAATATACACAATGAAAGATTTTAAGAATTTAAAAGTTTGGCAAAAAGGAATGAAGTTGGTTGTTGACATTTATAAATCGACCAAACTTTTTCCGCAAGAAGAGTTGTATGGACTGACAAGTCAAATTCGACGATCGGCCGTTTCTATCCCTTCAAATATTGCGGAAGGTGCAGGACGAGGCTCAAATAAAGAATTTAGTCGTTTTCTGGATATTTCACTTGGATCATCATTTGAGTTGGAAACACAAATCATTCTTGCCCACGAGCTAGAATTTATTTCTGAAAGTGAATTTGAAACGCTTACAGATAAAGTTCAGGAAGAACAGAAAATGATAAATGGCATACAAAAAAGTATAAACCGATAGTTATAAGTTACAACTCTTGAAACTTGCGACTTGTAACTTGTAACTTGCGACTAGTAGCTCATCATGAAAACTATTTTATATCTACTTCAAAAAGAATTCCGCCAAATATTTCGGAACAAGACCATTCTGCCAATGATCTTTGTTGTGCCGATTATGCAAATGCTTATTCTGGTTTTTGCGGCCACTTACGACATGAAGCGTATCGATTTGGTAGTGGTTGATCACGACATGTCGGAAAACTCGCGGCATCTGATTGCCAAATTCGATGGAATTCCATTTTTTCATGTGCATCATTTAGAGCAATCGGAGAAGCTGGCCGAGGACAAGTTATTAAACGACGAAGCCGATGCTATTCTCATCTTTCCGGTTGATTTTGAACGCGACCTCATTCGTGACGACCAGGCGAAAGTACAACTTCTGATCAATGCCATCGAGAGCAATTCTGCACAATTGATTTATGCTTATTCGGCAAACATCATCAGCGATTATAATAAAGATATTATTGCCGAATGGAAAGAAATTCCGGAATTTACGCCTCCCACAAAAGTTGAGATTACCGAGAACTACTGGTACAATCCGGAGTTGGATTATAAATGGTTTATGGCGCCGGGTATTTTAGCAATTCTGGTCACCATCATCGGGATGTTTATGTCGGGGATGAACCTGGTGCGTGAAAAAGAAATCGGCACCATTGAGCAACTGAACGTAACACCCCTCAAAAAATACCAGTTTATAATCGGAAAGCTGGTTCCGTTTTGGGTGATCGGGCTGTTCGATTTGGCTCTGGGATTAACGATTGCCTGGCTGGTTTTCGACCTGCCAATCGTTGGAAGTTTGTTCACCTTGTTTTTTATGGCCAGCATTTATCTCATCAGCGTTCTTGGTCTTGGCCTATTTATTTCTACGGTTGCCGACACCCAGCAACAAGTCATGTTCGTCAGTTTTTTCTTTATGATGATCTTTGTTTTGATGGGCGGTATTTTCACGCCGGTGGAAAGTATGCCTGATTGGGCACAGCAAATCGATCGCCTCAACCCGATTTATTATTTTATGCGGGTAATGCGTATGGTAGTGTTAAAAGGCTCAAGAATTACCGATCTTTTGCAGGAACTGGTTTCCTTGTCGATTTTAGGTGTTACATTTTTAAGCCTCGCTATTTGGCGTTACCGGAAAACTGCATAACAAACTGCAGTTAACCTTTTTTCGGCGATATCGTTTATCTGTAAGCAGTCGGATTGTATGAATTAGCGATTTATAAAAGAAGTATAATGAGCGAAGAATTTAGTTTGGAAATAAAAGAACGTGAATATTTTGAAGAGGGTATTTTTCGTGTCCTCGATAAACTACATTCCGATTCGGCAAAGTTTATTACCAGCACTAAACGACAACATTTTCATATTCACGAGGTACGCACAAATATTAAAAAGATACGCGGATTGTTGCGTTTACTCCGTCACGAAATTGGAGAAGACAGCTACAATGAGATGAACGGCTATTACCGCGATCTGGCATTGGAAGTGGCTCCTTTGCGCGACGATACTTCGCAAATTGAACTGCTGCAGGAATTAAACTTAAAATTACACAACACCACGATTACAAAAGAACTGGACAAAATTATTAGCCAACATCGCCAAAACAGGAAGACAGCCTTTGACCATTTTAAAGAGACGGGGCATGCCGAAGATATAAAGCAGATTATACTGGGCCTGCAGCAAATGATACATAGTTTGAGCTTTACAGGCGATCCCGAATTTTTTATTCTGAAAAGCCTGCAACATGTTTACAAAAGTGCCCGAGGAGCATTTGAAACCACCGAATTTTTGAATGACAAAGAGATTTACCACTATTGGCGCAAACAGGTTAAATATCTCACTTACCATTTAATGTTGCTCAATCAAGCCTGGCCAAATTCCATTCGGGCCTACGTTAGCGATTTAAGTTTATTAGGTAGTACGCTCGGGAAACTGCACGATCTGGATTTGTTTCACGAGGCTGTAAAAAGCAAGGACGTTTCAATCGCCGATAAGGATTCACGCAAAAAGCTGATGCAGTATTTAAACAACCGTCGGTTTGTTTTAAGGAAACGCGTTCGGGCACTTGGCGAACAATGTTTTGTAGAAAGCAGCGAAGCTTTTGCCCTGCGCATTTTTAATAACTGGGAAAATTCGGTGATGCATAAAAAACATCAAAAGCTTTCCAGTGGCCGCAAATCAAAAAATGACATTCAATGTAATTGCGACGGCAATTAATCATCAGCTTCATTCACCAACTCCAACAACTTTAATGTGGTTTTCCAATTTCGTGTGGTTGTACGCACTTTCAACTGGCTTTCAAAAAAGTTATTGTGGAGTTTCGTTTTTCCATATCCATGCGGACAATACAAATAAATAGCGTTATCAGAAATATTAAATTCCTCTCCGTCTTTCAAATGGGCAGTGATTTTTTCATCTTTCACATTTGCAGGATGTTCTTTCAAAAAAAGTAACATGCAGAAATTGAGCTTCCTTATTTTCGTCGCCTACATACGGATTGTTACTAACGATATTTCCCAACTGCGTGGCATTTAAAACCAAAACCGGCACATCGAATCCAAAATCCTCCTGAATCTTTTTGCTAATCAGTTCTTCCAATTCTTCTGGACTCTTTTCCTGATAACGAAAAACCACATTCCCGCTTTGAATGTAGGTTTGTAGCTGTTCAAATCCCAAAACAGAAAGGGAGGATTTAAAAGCATCCATCTTAATTTTGTTTTTCCCGCTAACATTTATTCCGCGCAAAATAGCTACATACGTTTTCATACATCCATAACATTAAGTCGCAAACTTAGTTTTATGTTTCATCTTTTTTACAAAAACTAATTTTCTTCAACAGAAAGAACAAAGCTTGAAATGTAAGCGTTAAATTAGAGGCGCAAGCAAAACAGACATGACAACACCAACAGATCATAAACTGATTTACTACATAAAAAAGTGGGTAAAAAACATTTCGGAAGATGATGAGAGATTGATTCTCTCTGCTTTTGAGCCAGTTTCAGTAAAAAAGAAAAAAGACCTGTTGGAACCCGATGAAACATGCAAATACATTTATTTCATAGTAAAAGGTTGTTTGCGCTCGTATTATGTTGATGCAAAAGGAATCGAGCATATCTACCAAATACGGTTAGACAACAGCTGGATAAGCGACCTGGAAAGTTTCTTTTCGCAACGCCCTTCAAAATATTACATTGAAACCCTGGAAGATTCGCAACTTTTGCGCATTTCATATGATCGTTTAGAGCAACTTTACGATGAAGTACCCAAACTGGAACGTTACTTTCGGATACTTTTCCAAAAAGCATACATAAATGCTTTGGAGCGACTCAATGCCACCATGTGGGAAGCGGCGGTTGACCGCTACAATAACATGCTAAAAGAACACTCCGATATTTTTCAGCGCGTGCCGTTGGTTTACATTGCCTCTTATCTGGGCATCACTCCTGAGAGTTTGAGCCGGATTCGAAAAAAGTCAGCAAAATAAATTTAGTTACTCTGTTAAATACTTTTCCCGGTGATTCAAAAAATCGCGATACACCCTAAAATGCTCGGTATCTTCATATTTCACATCCGATACAGGCATCTCGTCGAAATTGTAAATGGTTGCATTTTTACAGGCCAGCAGAATTGGCGAATGTGTGGCGACAATAAACTGAGCTTGTCCGCCCTCTGAATATTCGCTTAACAACCGAAGCAATTCCAACTGACTTGAAGGAGAAAGAGCAGTCTCCGGTTCGTCGAGCAAATACAATCCTTTTAACTTGTAACGGCTTTTAAAAAACGACAGAAGCGATTGTCCGTGTGATTGAGAAATCAACGATTTACCACCAAAAAACTCCAGCTGCCCCGGATCTGTTGTTGCCCATTCTTCCAGCATCGACGCAAAATCCTTAAATATCTGTGCTCCGAAAAAAGAACCGGGAACTGATCCGTTCACCCACGAAACTTTTAAATAACGATGTAATGTAGCTTCGTATCGGTTCACCCTGTAACGCGAATTCATATTGTTCCTCCAGATATAAATCCCTGCAGCCACTGCAATCGCCTCAAGCAATGTCGACTTTCCCGATCCGTTCTGCCCTACAAACAGGGTAACCGGATTTGTAAAATCAAGTTTTTTCGTTTCTGAAAATAAAGGAAGATTAAACGGATAATGCTCAGTTGTCGGGTATCTTTCCGTTTCAAGGTTTATACTGTTCAAGTGGTACATGTTGAAGTTTATTGGGTTCAAAATTGAATAAAAGCTGTTATGACTTGTTTAAATAAAATATTTCTCATTTTTACAGCTCAAATTCGCAGGCACTTTTCAATGAATTCCGAAGATAAGCATAATCAGCATGTTATCCGCATTCATCCACTTAACATAGATCAATTTCATTTCTTATCATAGGTCAAGTGTGTGAGGCCTCCCCCTACCATACCTTTGTATCGTACAATTAAAACAAATGACGATGCGAAAAATAGATCCAAAAAAATTATCAGTTCAGGAGCGAGTCGAAAAACTAAACGACATGATCCTGGGAGGTCACATTTTAGAAGCATTCGAAAAATTTTATGCCGATGATGTTGTCCGAAAAGAAAACGACGACAAAGCGCTTGTAGGAAAAAGCGCCTGTCGTTTGCAAGAAGAAAATCTGGTTACCGGCATAACAGCATTCAGAAAAGCCAAGGTGAAAAAAGTAATTATTGGCGAGAAAATTTCGGTGGTGGAATGGGAATTCGATTTCTGCCACAAAGAATGGGGCGACCGCAAATACACCCAAATTGCAGTACAGCAGTGGAATTGCGACGGACAAATAGTTAACGAGACAATTTATAACAACAATTAAAAATTAAGAGAAATGAAAAAATTAGGATTAGTAGCAGTGCTTTTATTAGCGATTAGTGTAGTAACATTTGCACAGAAAAAAGAAGTAAAACAAGACGCGTCGGTTGTAAAATGGACCGGTAAAAAAATTGGTGGTTCTCACAATGGCGAGATCGATGTAAAAAGCGGTTATTTCGAATTTAAAAACGACAAAATCATTGGTGGCGAAGTGGTGATCGATATGAACTCAATCGTTAACAAAGACCTTGATAACGAAGAGTACAATCAGAAACTGGTGGGCCACTTAAAATCAGATGATTTTTTTGGCGTTGAAAGATACCCGACCTCAAAATTTGTGGTAACCAAAGCAACAAAATTCGAGAATGGTAAAGCCAGCGTTACAGGAAAATTAACAATCAAAGAAAAAACTGAAGAAGTTACTTTTGATGTAGTTAAAGACGGAGATAACTACAGCGCAAAAGTTGAAGTTGACCGATCGAAATTTGATGTACGTTACGGTTCAAACTCCTTCTTCGATAACCTGGGTGACAAAGCCATTAACGATATTTTCACGCTCGATATCTCTCTTGCACTTTAATGTGCAGGAGAACAATAACAGGCATTTATCGGTTTTGAGATAACAGCCGACAGGTCTGAGAACAATTGCTAATACGGAAAACATGGAACGGAAACAATTTTTAAAAACAATAATGGCAGCAGTGCCGCTAACAGTTGCAGGAATGAAATTGAACGCATTAAATAAAATAACAGAATCGTTGGAGAATACTCCCAAAATGCCGGTGCTTTTTCTAGGCCATGGAAGTCCAATGAATGCAATCACCGAAAACGAATTTGTTCAGGGTTTCAGAAAGGTTTCTTCCGAAATTGAAAAGCCAAAGGCAATTGTTGTGGTATCAGCACACTGGGAAACACAGGGAACACGAGTTACCGCCATGGAACAACCATCAACTATTCACGATTTTGGTGGTTTCCCTCAGGAACTTTACGAAGTACAATATCCGGCACCGGGAATGCCGCATTTGGCACAGGAAGTAAAAGACATGGTGCAAACAACACCTGTTCATCTCGATGATAAGTGGGGCCTCGATCATGGCGCCTGGTCGGTAATCCGTCACATGTACCCGGAGGCTGATGTTCCGGTAATCCAATTGAGCCTTGATTACAGGAAAACGCCACAGGAACATTATGCACTGGCACAAGAGTTGAATAAATTACGTGAAAAAGGAATTTTGATCGTGGGCAGTGGGAATAATGTACACAATCTACGGATGGTGCACTGGGGAAAACTCAACGAAAATTTTGGTTTTGATTGGGCCAACGAGGCCAACGAAAAGATGAAGGAATTGATATTGAACGGCAACCATCAGAATTTGATTAACTATTCAAAACTGGGCAGGGCTTTCCAATTATCAATCCCAACACCAGAGCACTATTTGCCTTTGCTGTATGCACTGGCATTGCAGGACAAAAAGGATCAAATTAGCATTTTTAACGATGAACCGGTTGGAGGCTCATTAGCAATGACCTCCGTAAAAATTGGGTAACATTATTATCTGATTAGCGTGCGAAATTCTGTCGTGAATTTTGAATATCTGCCATATTGATTGATGCCCATGCAACCAGGTTTTGCAGATGAGGAATTAAGCTTTTTCCTCGTGGAGTTAGCTCGTATTCAACTTTTGGAGGTATTTGTGGAAAAACAGTACGGTTTATCAGTCCATCCTCTTCCAGTGATTTAAGCGTTGAAGAGAGCATTTTTTGAGAAATGGTTTTTATGTACTTGTAAATCTCGTTAAAACGGAGAGTTCCACTTTCTTCGAGAAGCAATAATATCAACATCGACCATTTATCACCGATACGATCTAATACATGACGAATTGGACAGGATTCAGGAGTGCTATATTTTTTTAATAAAATTTCGTTCATAATACATTGATAATTAACAATACTAACACTGACGTAAGTATCTCACTTTGTTGTCAGTTCTTGTATAAATAAAACATACAGTTTAACTTTACTTTCCAAAAGTAAGTAAATATATTTTAGTAATCATTAAAAATTTAATAAAATGAAAATAGGAGTAACAGGAGCAACAGGACATTTAGGACAATTGGTTGTTGAACAATTGAAACAAAAAACAGCAGCAGAAAACATTGTAGCATTAGTGCGTACACCCGAAAAAGCTGCAGAACTTGGTGTTGAGGCACGTGCTTTCGACTATGAAAAACCGGAAGGACTGGCTGGCGCATTAGAAGGAATCGATCGCCTGATGTTGATTTCGGGAAGCGAGATCGGGAAACGCGAACAACAACACAAAAATGTTATTGAAGCGGCAAAAAAAGCCGGTATCAGCTGGATTGTTTACACCAGTTTATTACATGCCGACACCTCATCACTTAGTTTGGCTGGCGAACACCTGGCAACCGAAGCCGCATTGAAAAACTCAGGAGTTGAGCATACCATTTTGCGAAATGGCTGGTATACCGAAAACTACACAGGATCGATTGCAGGAGCACTTGGTGCAGGAGCATTTGTTGGCAGTGCGGGCGATGGAAAAATCTCATCGGCAACACGCGCCGACTTTGCCGAAGCAGCAGCAGTTGTATTGACAAACGAAGATTACAAAGGCAAACTTTTCGAATTGGCAGGCGACGAAAGTTATACATTAACCGACCTTGCTGCAGAGATATCAAAACAAACAGGAAAGGCTATTCCTTACAACAATCTTCCTGAAGGTGAGTATGCAAAAATTCTGAAAAGCGTTGGTTTGCCAGAACTATTTGCGGATGCAATTGCAGGTTGGGACACAGGAGCTTCAAAAGATGACCTTTTTGACGACTCGAAACAACTTTCAAAATTGATTGGAAGGCCAACAACACCGCTAGCTGATGCTGTAAAAGCCGTATTGTAACATACAATAAGAAATAGCATTTTAAAACCTGCAATATTCTGTCAAAAGAAATTTTGCAGGTTTTTTATGATCTTCAAATTCAAATACACATCTAAGCAGGATATATGCTCAAAAAAAACCGCCTTCGGAATTTCGAAACTCCAAAGACGGTTGCACTGTCCCTCCTCCTCACTTGTATCGATGTCTTACTAAATTTTACATGTGCCACTTAAAAGTGCAAAATAACCCAACTGCTTAAATGCAATTTTTCTTACGCAAATAAATTAAAGGTGTATAAAACTTATGATGCTGAGTTTTGCTTTGAGTGGCCATTTTACATTTAATCGTTTGGTCGGATTCAACTATTTGGAAGAAATAGCAAGCCGGTTTTTGTTTTGTTTTAATTTAACAGTATCTAAATTAAAAAAATTATTATTAAAAAACAAGTTTCTGGTGTTTTATTATTAGAACCTCATACCTTGCAGATAATAAACACATTAGACCAATAACTATAGAAATGAGACAAATGATTTTAGGTATAGAATAAAATCACAAAAGAAATTAATCCACAAAAAATGTAACCATTTGTATCTTTCAGGAACTAAGTACAAAACAATACCAAAAACATTGAAGAAAGAGGAACAGTTTAATCAATTGGTAGCTGAAAATGATGAGCGAATAAAACGAATTTGCAGCTATTACAAAGCAAACAAAACCGACCAACAAGACATGTACCAGGAGATTCTGGTGAATATCTGGAAAAGCCTCGATAATTTCAGAGGCGAATCGGCCATTAATACCTGGATCTACAGAATTGCCATAAATACTTCGCTCAGTTACACCGGCAAAGCTTATAAACACATGAAAGTTATGGTTGATGTCGACCAGTATAATTTGAGCTCTATTTTAGATGACGAAAGTTTGGAGACCAAACTCCTTGAAGAAAAACTACTGGACCAGCTACAAAACGAACTCAATACTTTTTCGGTAATCGACAAAGCACTGATATCGTTAATGCTTGAAGGGCTTACCATGAAAGAAATTGGAGATATAATCGGGATCACAGAAAGCAATGTAAAAGTTAAAATCCACCGAATTAAAACACAACTAAAAAAAAGATTGGAGGCCAGCCATGAAACAAAATAAAACAAGCATCAATTTACAGCAACTCACCCAACAGTTAAAAAATGAAGACAGCCGTTATGCACAACTCAGCAAATCATTTCAAATAGTCTACTTTGTTCTTACATTCATATTCAGCTTACTGATCATTATTCATATCATACAAAAAGAACCACTTTCCGAATTGCTGGGACCAATATGTTTCCTTGTCGCGATGTTATCGTTCGCATTCTTCTTTCGAAAATATTACCAGGAATACAAGAATGTTGATTATGCTCGACCAACTTTAATTATGCTAAAAAATGCTGCTTACCGTTATCAACCGTTCCAGCGAAGAACCGCGTGGCTGCTTATTCCCATATTATTAATCGATGCAGGTTTGGCAATGAATTCATCATTGGTTTTCGATATTTTACTACTGCAAATGGTATGGTTTGGAGCATTGGTTGTCGCAGTGTGTATCGGGCTGGTAATCTGGCATTTTCGTTATAAACCTTTACGCGACAATGCGCTGCAACTTATAAAAGAAATTGAAAATGGCTGAACACCTGTTTATAGTTTTAGCTACAATTCAATTTTTAAGAATACGGCTGGAGTGAAAGGAACTGCATCCGAATAAACACCAACAAGACTTACTTCATCAATGGTGCTAACCCTGATATTAGAGTACTTAATGTTTTCAGCGTTCAGAATATTTAATAAAGAAATTCCTGCCTCAGCTTTTACTCTGCCCGGTTTAAATTTATATACCAATGATGCATCCAAACGACTGTATGCTTTATCAAAATTCAGATCGTTGTCATTGTCAAAATCATAACGCTCAAATCCAGAACCGTAGACATAATTAGCCGACAGGTAAAACGATTTATAATTATAAACGCCTGCAAATTTTAGTTCGTGTTTTTGCTGGTGTGGTGCAGGCTGCCAATAATTAAATCGGTAGTAAGGAAAATGCTCTTCGGTATTACTTAAAGTATACGAAACCCAGGCCATATTTCGTTTGTATTCCTTTTTTATAAACAGATCGAGACCCTTGCTTCTTGCTTTTCCTTTATAGAATCCCGGGCTAACGAACCGATTTTCCTGAATATAACGACTAAGCCCATCAGTGGTTTTGTAAAAAGTCTCGGCACTGGCCGTAAATCCGTTTTTCTCATAAGATAATCCGGCCACAAAATGTTCGGCACTTAAAACCGGAATTTGCTCATCGTTGGAATTGGTCCAGAATTCGGTGTAATTATTTGCGCTGTCCAATACTGTTGTTTTGGAAATGAACTGATTATACAGCCCCCACGAGGCATTTATTTTCATGTCGTTAAATACAGACAACGATGCCGAAACACGGGGCTCGGCATACCATTTATTTGGTTTGGTATTGTAAATCAACCTAAGTCCGGTTTTTAACTGCAACAAATCGCCAACAGGATATTCATCCTGCAAATAGGAATTAATTCGAGGCGACTGGTTATTAATGTCAATCTCCTGATCTTCTTCGGAGAAACGAGACAATTCAACCATGTTGTTAATTACACCGGCACCAACCAGCAGGCGATGCCCATCCTTAAAATTTAATGTATGTTCGGCATTAAAACTCAGCTCATCCACATTATTTTCTGATTCTAAATCAGTTAAGATGTTGACATTCCCGTTTTGTTGGTTTTCCGTTTGACTTTTCTGATACAATTGACGTTCTAAAGCCGAGAAAGCAAAAGTTATGTTGGTGGCATCTCCATTTGTCCATGGATAGCTAAACTGCGCCGATCCTCCTAATTGCGTGTTCTTTTCCTGCTCTTCGCGTGTCCAGATAAACCGCGCAATCCGAGCATCCATATCGTAACTAAAATCGTCTCCTCCTCCATATAAACTAAGCGAAAACCGACTTCCATTGTCACCTTTAAACGAGTATTTAAGGTTGGCATCGCGAAAAATAAAGTCGGGTTTAACATCAGCAAGTCGGTTGGTAGAAAAACCACCTCCGTATGTATGTCCCGAGCCTGATCCCGGAGTTGAAACCTCTTCGCGAGCAATAATATTAATTCGGGTTGGATCGTACAACTGATGGTAAGTTTGGCGGTAAGCAGCCAACAACGATGACTTTTTTGAAACCGGGAGTTGCAACATCGAATTAACCGTAATAGAATTAATACTAAAAGTAAAAGTTGGTTTTAATAAAGTTCCGTCTTTCCCCTGAATATCAACAATTCCGCCAACACGATCGCCATAACGGGCTTCGTAACCGCCTTTCATTACTTCAATATTTTTTACCAGCAAAGGATTTACCACAGCGATGTTATCGTTAAAATTTTTCAACCCCAAAACGGTAAAACCATCAAACTGAATCTTGCTGTGACTTTCATATGCTCCCCAGATAAGCAGGTCGTTCGACTGTTCTCCTGAAGCCATTACCCCGGGCATTAAACGTAGTAGATTAAACACCGAGTTATCGCCGTAACCGGGAAGTATTGGTGCAATCTGGTGATTAATTTTCATTCGGCCGGCTTTATCACCAATAAGGGTTGATTTTTCGATGGGATTACTGTAAACCTGAACCTCTTGAATTCGTTCGATTTGCGGGTAGAGCAAAAAGTTACGACTGAGGCTTTGCGTAACCACAGTGTCGTAAACAAAATACCCGAGATGAGAGATTTGCAAATTATAGGAAGTATCGGCCGAAGCGATAAAGTTGAAATGCCCCTGAAGATCGGAGCGAACCGGACGACGGTTGATAAGAATGTAAGAATACGGCAGTGGCTCAAAAGTGTTGGCTTCTAAAACCTGCCCCGAAATTTGTGTTAAGCTTGATTTGCGCTCACGTTTCGGTATAATAAGCAAAACATCGCCCGAACGTTCAATTTCAAGCGGTAAATCTTTGATAAGAAAACGAAGCGCTTCTTCATCGTTATTAAAAGTTTTATTGTTTGCACTTACCAAAAATCCGGAGAGCAAATCGCTATCGTAGGCAAACTGAAAGCCATACTTTTCCTTTAAATCAATTAATACCTGATTTAAAGGGGTTTTTCGTGTGTTGATTTCTATTTTTTCCTGGTTTTGCGCTGCTAATTGCATTATAGCCAGCAGCATTATTAAAACCACGACGGTTAACCTGTTCATTAACTTTCGTCTGTCACGATGTAAACATTATTTGCTTGTTTTTCAAACTTCAGATTCATTGGTTTACAAACAAAATCCAACACATCTTCAACGCTGTGTTGCTTTGAAAAATTGCTTCCGAAGTTACGATTATTCAGTAGCGGATCGAGTTTTATGGTAACGGCGTACTGGCGCTCAATTTCATCGATAACTTCGAGTAACGGTCGACCGGCAAAAAAGAAATAATTTTGTTTCCAGCTTATTGCTTTTTCAGGCTCAAACATTTTTGTTACTACCAGTTTACCTTCTTCCAGTTCTACATGATTTTGAGGAAGCAATACAACTTTTTCATCGTTTGGTGCACTTACCTGAACCTTGCCGGTTAAACAGGTTACACGGTAATTTTCTTCGCGGGCATAAATATTAAACGATGTTCCGAGCACCTGGGTAATTCCATTCGCCGAACTAACTGTAAAAGTTGATCCTTTTTGTACATTAAAAAATCCTTCTCCTTCAAATTTCAGTTTACGCTCCCATTTCCACTTTAGCGGATAATAAACCAGTTTTGATGCTGCATTCAAATCAACGGTCGATCCATCGGGCAATTCGGCCACTAAATGTTCACCGGGCAAACATTCTATCGTTTTTTGATAAGACGAAATAACACCGCCAACTCCTATCATTACAAAAACAACTGCAGCTGCCGCCCACTGAATCATATTATTGCGGAAGGAAACTACGCGAGCAGGTTTGTGCTCCATCTTAGTTTGCAGCTCATTCCAAACATCAGCCTTCGATTTTGCCCAATTTATCTTCCCTTTACCGAAAAGGTCTTTTTCAAAATCGTTTAACCGATCGCTATGTATATTTTTATCATTCATTCGTTTTTAAACTTGTTCGTAAAAAGTTAAGTGCAAGTTTCATTCTTTTTTCTACAGCTTTAACGCTAACTCCAACCATTTCGGCAATTTCGTTGTATGTTAACTGATCAATGCGGCTCATCAAAAATACTGTTCGTTGCTTTTCAGGCATTTTTCCAAGGGCGCGACTGTAATTTTCGTTCAACTGCGAAAATTCCATGTCTTCTTCCGGTGTGCGCGATTTACAGTCGAGTTTGTAATGCTTAAGAAATTCAAAAGAACGTTTCTCTTTTCGGTAGTGTGATGCGAACAGGTTATTGGCAATCTTGTATAGCAGGCCTTTCACTCTGGCATCATCTATTTGCTGTTGTTTCTCCCAAATCTTCAAAAAGGTTTCCTGCGCAATATCGGTAGCCAGCTCGGTATCTCCCGAACGATAGAACATATAGCTTCGAACCTGTTCAAAATGTTCATCAAAAAGCTTTTTAAATTCTTCTTTTGTCAAAATGCAGAAACAATAATTAGAGCCTTAAAGTTACACCTATTTGCGGTAATGGAAAATACCGGGAAGACTTAACAGCATCCCGGTTTTCTCCTCCCTCTACACATTATCCATTTCCGTTCTGGTTACCATTCTGATTCTGGTTACCGTTTTGGTTGCTGTTCTGATTTTTATTTCTTTCCTGATTTTGTTTTGCCTTTCCGTTATAGTTTCTTTCCGACAGATCGATAACTTCTTCTCCGGCATCAGTTGTCAGCAGTGCATATTGGTCGCATTCGTCATCTCCTTCAGCATAGCCGTAATCAAGCACTGAAACCAAATCGCCGCCAATTTTAACTTCCACTACACCTTCAACCATATACCTGCACATAGCCATACGTTTAAGAGGTGTGGTAATTGTTTTGCTATAGGTCTCTTCTGTTCCGTCGAGCCATACAATTGTTCCTGTAACTTCTCCGGTAATGATAACAACATCGTCACTTTGAATTTCGGGAGTATCAAGTCCTGCCAACCATTGCCAAACACGCTCAGCAGTTCTTGTAACCGTTGTTCCGTCAGGGTAAACAAAGGTCATAGCAGATTCAAATTTACGGAATGTGCTGTCCACTTTATCAACTACAACTTCTGATGTGCCGTTGATAAGCAATGAGTCGACACTAAAATCATTGTAACTTACCAAACGTGAATAATCCTGGCTGCTGCGGTGTGCCGAAATTTCAATAACAATCTCACCACTTAGCACTTTTCCGTTGTTTAACACTGTACTATCGCCGTAATTTAGCGTAATTGTTTTTGGATAACCATCGTTCTCACCCTCTTCAATTTCCACATCAGGACAATGGTTTTCGAAGTAGCGCAACTTATTGTTCCAACCAAAAAACTGCCCCATTTTCCACCAACGTGTTAATAGTCCTTCTACATTGGCAAAAAATTCCACTTCGTAGTCACACTCGGTAGTAGCAGCTTCAGCCTGTACTTCGGCAACGGCAATTTCTGCCGATTTTAAAGAGAGTTCTTCACTCATCTCGGGTATATTAACACTTTCGTCGCTGTTTGTATTACACGAGAACATGAACATTGCTAAGGCAATAAATGAAATTCCAATAATTTTCTTCATGACACTATCTTTTAAATGATTAATTCTACTTGTAATCCGCATGAAAAAGCTCTTACCCTACTTTTTCATACCTTTTTTTCAGAATTATTTTTGATTATGAACTCAAACTTCTGACAAACAATATTTTGAGACAACTGTTTTTTTATTGGCTTTACAAAATTCCTTTGTTGATAGCATTGAAAATGTTTACTTTTGGCAGCTCAAATCAGTTTAGAATATGAAGGCAGGTGTAGTTGTAGTTTTAAGTTTTATTCTTGTATTTTTTGCCAGTTATAGCCAGGCACAAAACAACAAACGATTAGATAGTGAAAATCCCAAAGTTGTTATCGGGATCGTTATTGAGAATATGCGCCCGGATTATATCCAGCGATTTTGGGATAAGTTTCAGCCCAATGGCTTTAAAAAGATTTACACCCAGGGAGCCGTTTGTCAGAATGTGAAACTTACATTGCACGAACAAAACTACGCCAGCGGTACCGCCACATTATTTACCGGAGTACATCCGTCTATTCACGGAATAGTTTCGAATAAATGGTACGACCGCCTAAAGAAAAAAGAAATTGACAGCACCGAGGACGACTACTATTTTACGGTGGGTGCCGATACCGAAGCCGGTGATGCATCGCCTAAAAACCTGCTTTCGACAACTGTTACTGACAACTTAAAAATATTAAGCGGAGGAAAAGCTAAAGTTTATAGTGCTGCCTTAAATCGCGAGTCAGCCATTTTTGCCGCCGGCCACGCTGCCGATGGAGCTTATTGGTTCGATACCGAATCGGGAAGAATGATATCCAGCTCGTTTTACGTAAGCACTTTCCCCGACTGGGTACGTTTGTTCAACAGCGAAAATTACGCCGATGTATACAGTCACCGCACCTGGACAACACTTTTACCCGAAATGAGTTATACCGAATCGCTCCGCGATGATTACCTGCTTGAGCGCGGATACTTTGGAGAGTTCAACACCTTTCCGCACTCCATTAATAAATACATAAAACGCACTGAAGATTTCAGACCATTTAAAACCACGCCGTCTGCAAATATGATGATAAAGGATTTTACCCTTCGAATGCTGGAGAATGAGGCTATTGGAACAGACAATGTAACCGACTTTGTAACCGCTGTTTTTTCGAGCATGGATTATGAGAATGGTTCTTTTGGACCAGCGTCGCTTGAAATGATGGACACTTACCTTTACCTCGATCAGTACATTGGCGAATTGGTTGATGCTGCCGAAAAAAAGTTTGGGAAAGATAACGTGCTGTTTTTCCTTACTGCCAACACATCTGCTTCGTACCCGGTAGAATACCTTAAAGAAGAATTTCACCTTACTGTTGACTATTTTAACGTTGAAAGTGCCGTTGCGCTGTTGACTTCTTACCTGAACATCACTTATGGCGAACAAAAATGGATTGAGCATTATTCAGATCTGCAGCTCTATCTCGATCATGATCTTATTAGTAAAAGTGATAACGTAACACTAAATCAACTGCGCGAGGTAAGTTCAAATTTTATCAACCAATTTACAGGTGTACAGGTTTCGATGCCGGCCTACCAGTTGGAACAGGGAAGCTCGGCAAACGGCTTATTTGAACCGCTTTATAATACCTATCACAAAAACCGTTCGGGAGATTTTATTTATACGCTTAAAGAAGGCTGGCAGCCCGGATACAAATTTAAACGTGTAAACTACACCGATCAATCAAGGATACCGATTGTAATCTGGGGAAAAGGCATTAAAGCACAAACCATAAGCACAACATACAATGCTGTTGATTTGGTTCCAACATTGTCCGAATTAATATCCGTGCCAATACCTGTTAAATGCCAGGGAAAAATGATAAAAGAGATTCTGGAAGACTAATCAAAAAAGGAAACAGAACTGTTTCGATTAGAAAAAATTAAATCCCTTTTTACTACTCTTCTTTTCTACCTTAAGATCAGCATGTACCTGATCATCCTTTTTTTGTCGGTTTTTGCCATTAATTACTGGTTGAAGACTAACAACCAGCGTAGTATCTGAAATTGCTTTTACATGGTGTTGAACCGATTTGAATCCACCGTTGGTAATGGATAAATCTGCTTCGCCTTGCTGTAAAATTAGTTTATAAAATCCATTCTGATTGGTGATTGTTCCAATATTCGAATTCTTTTCAAAAACACTAACATTCTCAAGGGCTTTTCCGCTTGATCCATCATTAACATAGCCCGATATGGCAATTACCTGGGCCCAACTCATACCGGGAATAATAAATAATAGTAACGCGAAATGGGTGATTAAAACTGTTTTCATTTTCTTTAAATTGTTTCTAATTGTTATGGCTATATAAAAATAGACAATTTTTAGTAGAAAAAGGTTGCTTTGCTTTTTAAATTTTGTCAAACAAATTGTTAAAAAATCTGCAATTTCTGGCTTAATAACAATTCTTATTTAGACTACACAGGTTTTCATCAATCGAAAAATGCTTTTGCACAACATAATTGAACATGATAAAAGTTAGGCTCTCTACCTTATTTAAAACGATACTCAATTACCCATCTTCTTTCTGCTGAATAACATGATGTTATGAAGCAAAAACACTATTTTATTCTATTATTACTGCTTACATTTGTTTATAAAGAAATAAAGAAATTTATCTTTATTTAATTACTTACGCGATGACGACCTGGCCTTAATTGGCGACCTATTTAACAATAACAACTATAAACCATTTTATACTCAAAAAATTGACTCATGGATCCAATCCAATCCTTAATTAAAGACCTGGCAGAGAAACATGGCAGACGCAGAGAAAGCGTTTTACCCATTATGCAAGGGGTTATTGAACGTGAGAAATACCTATCAGAAAGTTCAATGATCGAAATTGCAAGAGAGATAGATATTCCGGCTGCAGATGTTTACGGAACAGCTACTTTCTATTCGTTTCTTGAAACCAAACCTACTGGGAAATTTATCATTAGAGTGTGTAAAACAATCACCTGTGCCATGAAAGGAAAGAACCAGGTATTATTTGCCATTCAGGACATGCTAAAAATTAAGTTAGGAGAAACCACTCCCGACAAACAATTTACACTTTTAGAAACCAACTGCCTGGGATGGTGCCACAAGGCTCCGGCGATGCTTATAAATGATGACATTTATACCGAACTTACTCCTGAAAAGGTAAGGGAAATTTTGTCGAAATACATGAAAGAAAACGTTAATCATTAAACCAGCAAATATGGCAAGTTCACATCAATTAAAACGTGTAGATTTCATTTTTCGAAATGAAAACGACTGGGAAAAGATACTTTCATCAACAATAAAAAAGAAACCTCAGGATCTTATAAACGAACTGATTAGTTCGGAACTAAAAGGACGTGGAGGAGCAGGATTTCCTACCGGACTAAAATGGAAATTAACAGCAGAATCAAACGAAAAGCAAAAATACGTAATCTGTAATGCCGATGAAGGAGAACCCGGAACTTTTAAAGACCGCGAGATCTTGACGCGCGTTCCCTATAAAGTATTAACCGCCATGGCTATTTGCGGATACATTACCGGGGCCAACAAAGGATTTATCTACCTTCGGGGAGAATACAAATTCCTTTTGCCCGAATTAAATAAAGCCATCGACGAATTTGATTATTACTGTAAAGAAACCAACCTGGATTTTAGTATCTCAATTTTTATGGGTAGCGGTGCTTACATTTGTGGCGAAGAAACAGCTTTAATGGAATCGATGGAAGGCAAACGTGGTGAACCACGTAACAAACCACCATTCCCAACACAATCCGGTTTTATGGGAAAACCAACAGTAATAAATAATGTAGAAACATTAGTTCACACCTTTACAATTTTTAAATACGGTGCAAAAAAATTCTACGATCTTGGTGTACAGTATTCACGCGGCACCAAATTATTCTCGGTATCGGGCGATACACCAAAACCAGGTATTTACGAATTAGAACTGGGAATGAGTTTGCAGGATTTTGTTTACGAATTTGGAGATGGAGATACCAAAGCTGTTCAGGTTGGAGGAGCTTCCGGATTCCTTGTTCCCCGAAAGAAATTTAAAGATGCCGCCATTGGTTTTAAAGGTAAGTTAACAGGCATCTCACTGCCAACCGGTGGATCGATGATGCTTTTTAACAGCTCCCGCTCCATGTTTAATGTACTCGACAATTATCTCGAATTTTTCCGTGAGGAATCGTGTGGCCAGTGCACACCATGCCGTGTTGGATGCCAGCAGCTTCTCCTCGGTATTAAAGCTGTTAAACGAGGGGAAAAACCCGCCTCTTATCTTGACAAACTATTACGCCTTACCGAAACCATGCAATACACGGCTAAATGTGGGCTTGGTCAATCGGTGGCTAATTCATTCTCGTCTATTGTTGAGAACTTTAGAGAAGAAATGATTTATTAATAAACCGGAAAAAGAAATAGTATGAGCAAAAAATTAAACATTACCATAAACGGTTTTCCGGTTGAGATTGCAACTGGAAAAACCATTCTAGAAGCTGCTGAAGAACAAGGGATTACTATTCCAACCCTTTGTCATCATAAGGACTTGTGTGTTGCAGGAAATTGCCGGGTTTGTGTGGTTGAAGTAACCGGGCAAAACCGCTTATCGGCAGCTTGCGCAACACCATGCGAAGAAGGCATGGAGATTCTTACCAACAGTTTAAAAGTACGTAATTCGCGCAAACAAATTATTGAACTCCTGTTGGCTGAACACAACGCCGATTGCACCAAGTGTTACCGTAACGGAAACTGTGAATTGCAAACACTGGCTTCGGAGTATAAAATTATGACCCAAGATTTTCTGGAACTCGTTCCATTAAAGCAATATTCCATTGATGCATATTCGCCTTCGATTATGAAAGACGATAGCAAGTGCATCCGTTGCCAGCGCTGTGTAAGAACATGTGCCGAACTGCAAGGTGTAAATGCGCTTACTGTGGCGCATAAAGGTGATAAAATGAAAATCACCACATTCTTTGAAAAAGCCATGCGCGACGTTGTTTGTACCAATTGCGGCCAGTGTGTTAACCACTGCCCTACCGGTGCACTTGTAGAAAAAAACTATATTGAAGAAGTTTGGGAAGCCATTGCCAATCCGAATAAACATGTTGTAGTACAAACAGCACCTGCTGTGCGTGTAGGTTTAGGCGAAGAACTGGGATTAAAACCCGGAAAACGAGTTACCGGACAAATGGTAGCAGCGTTAAAACGACTGGGATTCGACTCGGTACTAGACACCGATTTTACTGCCGACCTTACCATAATTGAAGAAGGAACCGAGTTACTTACCCGCCTTAAAAAAGCACTTGTAGATAAAGACGAATCGGTAACATTGCCGATGGCAACTTCATGTTCTCCGGGGTGGATAAAATACATTGAACACATGTTCCCCGAGCATTTAAATAATCTTTCTACCTGTAAATCGCCACAACAAATGTTTGGTGCTTTGGTAAAAACATATTACGCCAATGCCCGCAATATTAAACCGGAAAATATTGTATCGGTATCAATTATGCCATGTACAGCGAAAAAATACGAAGCTTTCCGTCCTGAAATGCATGATAGTGGTTACCGCGATGTTGATTATGTATTAACAACACGTGAGCTGGCCATTTTAATTAAACAGGCAGGTTTAGATTTTAATAAGCTGGAACCGGCAAAATATGATCGTTTGATGGGCGAATCATCAGGTGCCGCAGTAATTTTTGGAGCCACCGGTGGTGTTATGGAAGCAGCTTTGCGTACCGCTTACGAAATTGTAACCGGCCGCGAAGTTCCATTCGAGAACCTGAATATCACCCCGGTTAGGGGAATAGAAGGAATTCGCGAGGCTTCAATAAAAATTGAGAATCCGGTTAAAGAATGGGCATTTCTCGATGGTGTTGAACTAAAATGTGCTGTTGCACACGGATTAATCAATGCTAAAAAAGTTATGGATTCAGTAAGAGCTGGCACTGCCGATTATCATTTTATTGAATTTATGGCCTGCCCCGGCGGTTGCCTTGGTGGAGGCGGGCAGCCTATTCCTACCAATCCTGAAATCAGGAAGAAGCGTGCCGAGGCTATTTATGCCGAAGATGAAGGTCTGCCAATTCGTAAATCGCATGATAATCCGGAAATTAAAAAGCTATATAAAGATTTCCTGAAAGAACCATTGGGAGAAGTTTCGCATCATCTGCTGCATACGAAATATACAAAACGTGAAAGGTATTAAACACTAACCTAACTTTTATTAAAATCCGGTATCTTTGATACCGGATTTTTTATGGAGCAATTTACCCGATATATGAATTCCCCCATTGGCTGGCTCAAACTTCAGTCGACTGAAACAGATTTAACATCAGTGAGTTTCGATTCTAAAAAGGCTGAAAATTCAGCTGTGCAACCAACGATTCTTGAAGAAACCGAAAGTCAACTGAATGAATATTTTGCCGGCGAAAGAAAACATTTCAAACTGCAGCTTGCTCCTGAAGGAACAGAATTTCAGAAAAAAATATGGCTACTGGTTGAGAAAGTGGCATTCGGAAAAACAAGCAGCTACCTCGAAATTGCAAAACAGTCGGGATCGGAAAAAAATACACGTGCAGTAGGATTGGCTAACGGGAAAAATCCTATCCCCATAATTATTCCCTGCCACCGAATTATTGGCAGTTCAGGAAAATTAACCGGTTACGCCGGTGGACTGGAACGAAAACGCTGGTTGCTAAATCACGAGCTGGCAAACACCCCATGTGCGGATCGATTATTCTAACACAGGGAATATTGTCCCAAAATGAACTTCGCCGCCAGAAATCACTCACATCCCAAATCATTGTATTTCTGCGCCTTAATATTACTGGCATATACTTTGTTTGAATGCTACTGAAATCAGGAAGATAAAAAATAAGGAAACTGACATAAGTTAACCTTGTGAAAATGGAACTCAATTTTGGGTTCCATTTTCTTTTGCAGGAAATCTGATATATCTTATATTCACAAAAAAAAATTTATGCATAAAAAGTTAAGCCTGGTTGTGCTGTTGGTTTTTCTACTTGGGATTTCTTTCGCCCAGGATAGATATACTGCCGACATATTTGATGAAATAAGGGTGGAAACAGCAACCTATGCAACAAAAGATGGTGAAAATCTGGACATGGATATTTACCTTCCACAAAACGATTATGAGCCCGAACGTGCGACCATTATTTATGTACACGGCGGCGGTTTTAGCGGCGGACAAAGAGACGGTGAAAATATTAAAGCGTTTTGCACCCGTTTGGCTAATTACGGCTATGTGGTGGCATCTATATCCTACCGATTAACACGAAAAGGAACACCCGAAGGATTTGGCTGCGATTGTCCGGCTACCGACAAGCTTAACACCATTTATGCTGCCAGCGAAGATCTGCAGGATGCTGCTTTCTTTTTAATCGAAAACCGTCATCAGTATTCAATTAATCCGCAACAAATAATATTATCGGGAAGTAGTGCCGGAGCCGAAACAGTTTTATACACCGCCTATCAACCTCCTTATTGTTACGGTTTAGACTCGGGGCCGGTGTCGTTTGCCGGAGTAATTGGCATGGCCGGAGCCATACCTGACACAACAGCAATTTATGATGAATCGGCAATCCCGTCACTTTTATTTCACGGAACCGACGACAATCTTGTTCCATATGGCACTGCGCCTCACCATTACTGCGATGAAGACTCGGAAGGTTACTGGATTTTACATGGCTCAGAAACCATTGCCGAAAAACTTGACCAACTGGAAGTTCCTTACTGGTTGCACACATCGTGTGGAGCTGCTCATGAAATAAATATCTCGCCGGTTAATGATTATTTCGATGAGATTATTGAATTTTGCAGTGAGTTTGCCATTGAAAAAAATGGCGACCAGCGACATACAATTATCGAAGGAAAACAAAACGCAGAAAAATACGCAATTTATAACTACTGTTCCGAATGAAACGCATAATTTTAAGCATCCTAATCATTTTTCCATCAATGCTATTTGCACAGCAAATAAATGTAATGACTTTCAATATACGGTTAAACACAGCCAGCGATGGAATTAATGCCTGGCCAAATCGTATTGAAATGGTAAACGGCCTACTGAATTTTTACGAGCCTGGGATTTTTGGTTTGCAGGAAGCGTTATACAATCAGCTTTTAGACATTGAAAAAGGAGTGCCGGAATACAAATGGTTTGGCGTAGGCCGCGACGATGGCGATAAAGCAGGTGAGTTCATGCCGATCTTTTACAACACCAAAAAATTTATTTTAGAAGAAAAAGGACACTTCTGGCTCTCGGAAAACTGTGATGAACCGGGATTGGGGTGGGATGCTGCCTGTAACCGTATTGTTACCTGGGGAAAATTCAAATCGAAAGTAACCGGTAAGAAATTCTTCGTTTTTAATACGCATTTCGACCATGTGGGTGTGGAAGCACGAAAAAATTCGGCAAAACTGATTCATGAAAAAATGGAAGAATTTACAGCGGGCTCAGGTTTATCGGTAATTCTAATGGGTGACTTTAATCTAACTCCGGAGACACAACCAATAGCACTGATAAAAGGTTACATTAACGATAGCCGCGAAGTTACACAAGAACCACCGTACGGACCGGTTGGTACTTATAATGGTTTTAAACCGGGCAGTGAAGGTGATAACCGCATCGATTATATTTTTGTGAACGATAAAATTAAAGTGTTAAAATATGCGGCAATTAGCGACACTTACGAAAACCGATCTCCGTCTGATCATTTACCGGTATTTGTGCAGATACAGTTAAAATAAGAGAAATGGTTCTCGTAGCTTACGTTGATTTTCGCAGATTAATCTCCGATAAGATTCAGCGAAATCTGCGAGAAATATATTTAATCCGAATCATCCAGTTCAAAAATTTCATTCACTGGCTTTTCAAATATTTTCGAGATTTTAAGTGCCAAAACAGTTGAGGGTACATACCTCCCCTTTTCAATCGAATTAATGGTTTGGCGCGAAACACCAATCAACTTTGCCAAATCGTCTTGTGTGAGGTTTTTGATCGCACGTTCTATTTTTAGCCTATTCTGCACTTCGTATTTTTGATTTGGTAACGTAATAATTCAATAAATATATTAACAACATAAATGTAATCACCTGAATGGCAGGGACCAATTCAAACTCATCGCCATGAATAAATTCAATGGCTGTAAAAATAAACACATAAGCGAAACCAAGAACTGTACTCCGATAAAACGATTTTAACCGAATAAGATTAGACATCTCATCTTCCTGTTTATCACGCGAGAAACAAATCAGAAATAGACCTAAATTTACAACTGTTAATCCAAGGTAGTTTTTACCTTCAATAAGCAAATTGGCATAAAATGGAATAGTAGCCGACAATAGCACAATAACAATTCCAACGATTTTTATCCAACGGGGAAATAATTTTAACTTTTTAAAAACCTCGTATTCACTCTTATCTCTAAAAAGCCACAAAAACATGCCGAGAAAAACAATTGCAGCAATTAGAAAGATTATTGATTTTGGGTCCATAATTAATTATTTTCTTTTCGTAGTTTATAAAGGGTAAAATAAAAGTAGAGGGTTGCAATTAATAATCCTCCAAACATAAATGCCTGAATGATAAAATTACTCCAATTCCCTCCATCCGAATCAGCAACATGCACGGCACCAAATGCACAAACCATTGCCACAAAACTGACAAAAGAATAAGTAAACGCCTTTAATCTAACTTGCTCCGAGAATTCATCTTCAGTTTTTTGCTTGGAAAAGAAAGTTACAAACAAAACAAAATTAAAAATAGAGAATATTGTTTCCCACTGATTCTCTATTGAATCTTTTAATATGAATACAGCAATTATAGCTACTATCATAAAAATTAATGCCCCTGACTTAAACCAGTTTGGTAACAACCGAAATTTCCGCTCATATAAATCAAAACTTAATGCTGAAGATGGAATTATATAGGCCAATAGTCCTATATAAATACAAAAGAGAAGTATGCTATAAATTATCATCAGTGTAAACTTTACTGTTCAATATGACAAACATACTTTACACATTTCAAAAAGACAAGTATTCTTTACATCTTCTACAACATCTTTTCGAATTACAAGAATTAAAGCATTTTATCACAAAACATGACTTCTATCTTTCAATCTGCTGTTTGATAATTAATAAGTTTTACATTTCTTAGCGGAATGTTTGAAAATATTGGCGAACTCATTATAAAAATCTCCGATGGCATTTGGGGAGCTCCTATTTTAATTTTGCTACTTGGAGGTGGCTTTTACTTTTTAGTTTATTCGCGGTTGGCACCACTCCAATATATCGGACATGCACTAAAAATTCTTACCGGAAAATACGACAATCCGAATGAAGCCGGCCAATTGCGGCACTACCAGGCATTATCTACAGCCCTTGCCGGAACTGTTGGAATGGGAAATATAAGCGGTGTGGCCGTTGCCATTACCATGGGCGGACCGGGTGCCATATTTTGGATGTGGGTTTCGGCTCTGCTCGGAATCAGCACCAAATTTTTTACCTGTTCGCTGGCAGTTATGTTTCGCGGAAAAGACGATGCAGGCGAAATTCAGGGCGGCCCCATGTACTACATTACCGAAGGACTGGGCAAAAACTGGCGACCGGTAGCTGTCTTTTTCTCGATTATGGCAATGATCGGAGTTTCACCGCTATTTCAGGCTAATCAGCTTACCCAAATGATACGCGATGTGGTTTTGGTTCCCAACAATGTTAGTGGCTCCTTTACCACCGACCTTGTTACCGGAATTGTTATCGCAATAATTGTTGGTCTTGTTGTTATTGGCGGCATTAAACGTATCGGGAAAGTTACCGGTAGACTCGTGCCCACCATGGTTGTTGTCTACACAGTAACCGTCCTTTACGTAATATTTTCACATCCTTCGGCAATTGTTCCTGCCTTTAAAACTATTTTCGAAGATGCTTTTACCGGCAATGCAGTTTTAGGTGGATCGCTGGGTGCCATAATAATTACAGGTGTGCGTCGTGCGGCTTTTTCAAACGAGGCCGGCTTGGGAACCGCGCCAATGGCACACGGAGCCGCAAAAACCAACGAACCGATTCGAGAAGGTTTGGTGGCCATGCTCGGACCTATAATCGATACCATTGTAGTTTGTACGATGACAGCTCTCGCCATTATTGTAACCAATACATGGGTTGAAAGTAGCGCCGATGGGATTACGCTTACTGCCCATGCTTTCGATTCGGCCATCCCGGTTATCGGAAAATATATTCTCTCCATTTGTGCCATTTTCTTTAGTATGTCAACCATGTTTGCATTTCCGTATTACGGTGTAAAATGTTTGGGATTTGTTGCCGGAACCAAATACCAGCATATTTACAACTACCTATTTGTTGCCGTAATTTTGCTGGGTGCTGTCGCTAATTTACGAACCATTATTGGCCTAATCGACATTGCGTTTGCCTTGATGGCTTTCCCAACGGTTATTACAACTATACTTTTATCGCCTCACGTAAAACGGGCAGCCAAGGATTATTTTATGCGCCTGAAAACAGAAAAGGCTAAATAGTCGCCATGCACAACTATATTAGAGAAAAGCATGACGGATAAGCTCACCAGATGATTATTTATTGCTTTTCTAACATAAATCCTATATTTTAAATCAAAATATAGTTATGACCACTAATCCGCAATTTGAACAACTGGAAAAAGCCTTTTTTCACGATGGTTACCAACTGGCCATGAAAGCAGTTGAAGCGAACATGGAACAGGAAGCTTTGCATCAATCATTAAAAGAAATGTATGCAGCTATCGACGGACTCATCGATTCTTTGTTTGTTTATGCACGGCAGCAGAATCAAATTATCGATTGCAAACGGGGCTGTAGCTGGTGTTGTCACCAACCGGTTTTTGCGCTGGATTACGAGCTGGATTATTTAAAGGCGGCAGTTGAGAATTCTTTTGACGCGGAAACGATTTCCGGAATAGCAGAAAAGGCAAAACAAAAACAAGACAAACTTAGGCACTTAAAAGGCGACGAGCTAATGAATACCAAACATCCCTGCCCGCTTTTAAAAGACGACACCTGCTCTGTATATGAAGCGCGCCCGATGGCCTGCCGCATTTATCTTTCATCGGATGTAAAAAGCTGTGTTCACTTTTATAACCAACCCGATGATAAAACCACTTACCCTGCCCTTTTGGATATGCCAATGCGCCTGGGACGAATGATGAACGAAGGATTTAAATCGGCGCTAAAAACCAGTGGTATTGAAGCAAAAGAATTTCGTATTGAAGAGAAACTAATAAAATAAATCAGTTATGGGATTTGGCGGATCGGTTCTTGCAATGATACAATCGTTACGTGCCAATGCACGTCCCAAACATCATGCCTATCAGGATTGGGATAAGAGTGAAAAACGAATCTTCAAGAACAAATACAAGCTGATTTCTAAACAAGTTTCTCCGGAAAAACTTGCCCGGTTAAAAGCAAAATACCGAAAAGAAATTGAGCGAGATCAAAAGCGCACGCAAGCTCTTACAGTACTTTCATTGATTATAATTATTCCTCTGATTACTTTTGGAATCTTTCAATTTTTCTTTAGCAACAGCCAAAAGAATTATCATCCCTATGTTTCAGAAACAGAAAAAACTAAAACAGTAGAAATCACAATTGAGAAAATCAATTATTTGCTCGACTCCGGTTATGAATGGCTAAATAAAGGTCATTATAAAAATGCGAGGTATCAGTTCAACCGGGTTTTGAAAGTAAATCCTGTTAACAAAGCTGCACTTTTTGGGATGGCAGCCAGCTATGTTTACGAATGTCAGAAAAAGAATACAAACTGCGAAAATGCCAAAACCTTGCTACAAGATTATATTTCAAAATTTGGGAGTGATACTAAAACCGAACATTTAAGTACCATACTCAACAGCAGCCACTAGATTTCCTCGATATCAATTCCGGCCTCTTCAAATTTACTTTCCAGAATTTCTGGTGAAAGTGGACGGCCATTTCGGGTGAGTACTGAAGTAATCCGGCCTTTTACCATTAACTTTTCGTCGGCTTTACGAATTACCTCCTGCAAAAATACAATGCGCAAACGGCCTTGTTTTCCTATCTTTAAACGAACCAAAAAATCGTCTCCCGGACGTAGCGGGAACTTATATTCCAACTCGGCTTTTATCACTACTGCATCAATTCCTTCATCGTGAAGATTGGCAAAGTCCAGCCCAACATGATTCAAAAATTTATGGCGTGTATGTTCCAGGTAATTCTGATAAACGGCGTTATTTACAATGCCCTGAATGTCGCATTCGTAATCGCGAACCTGCATTTCCAATTCAAAGTGATGATTTTCCATTCTTCAAGATTAAGGGCTAAAACCCAGTCTAACAATTTACTTAAAAACCCCGGCTTACAAGCCGGGGCTAAAATTCTTATATGACTTTTACTTCACTTCAAAATCAAACAGCTTCTTGTCTTCCAGATAACCTTCCAAACGATCACCAATTGCAACGGGGCCAACATTCGCCGGTGTTCCGGTATAAATCAGGTCGCCAATTTTCAGGGTGACGTATTTTGAGATATGAGCAATTAACTCATCAAAATCAAAGATCATCATTCCCGAATGCGATTCCTGAACCGTATCGCCATTTATGTCCAAACGGAAACCAATTGTCTCCTGATCTGGAAAAATTGATTTTGGCAAAAAGGTGTTGCTTAATACTGCCGATTTATCAAAAGCTTTTGCTTTTTCCCAGGGCAATCCTTTTGCTTTGAGTTGCGCCTGCACATCACGTGCCGTGAAATCGATACCCAAACCGATCTCACTGTAATAACGTTGTGCAAATCGTTTTTCAATGTTTTTGCCAATACGGTTTATTTTGACCACCAACTCAATTTCGTGATGCACCTCGTTGGTCCAGTCCGGAATATAAAACGGATCATTATTTCGCAACAAGGCAGTGTCGGGCTTCATAAAAAAGATGGGTTCTTCGGGTACGTCGTTCCCCAACTCTTTGGCATGAGCCACGTAATTTCTTCCTATGCAAATTATTTTCATGATTCAAAGCTTTACAATTACACTGTCATTTCGAGCACAGCGAGAATTCTGTTACAGATTTAGCTCCGCTGATTTTCAATTCTCAGTCGTTCCTCCTTCGAAATGACAAGCTTTACTTGCTCATCATTTTTAATTTTAACTGCGTAAGTACTTTTTTAGTATACAGCGGAAATTCGCTGTTCAATATCCAGCCAAAGTAACCGGGTTGTTCTTGCAGAACCTGCTCAACCGGTAGTCCTTTGTTCTTGCCGAAATTGAAGACTTCCACTCCATTTTCATCGTAAACAATGCGGCCTACAAAATCAACATTCCGGTCATAAGAAGAGAACTCGCTCAACTTTTCTACATCGTTTTCTATAGGCGTGGATTTTTTTCCTTTTGCATCTTCGTACTCCACACCTTTGTATTTATCGAGCTGAGATTTCAACACTTCGTAAGTTGCTTTTGTATCGGCCATGGCACTGTGCGCATCTGTTAATTCCTGGTTACAATAAAATTTGTATGCCGCTGCCAACGTACGTTTTTCCATTTTGTGGAAAATGGCCTGCACATCAATAAATTTGCGCTTTTTAAAATCAACATCCACCTCGGCACGCAAAAACTCTTCGGCCAACAAAGGAATATCAAATCGATTGGAATTAAATCCTGCCAGATCGCATCCCTCCAGAAATTTGGCCAGCGTTTTTGCCACCTCTTTAAAAGTTGGTGCGTCTTTTACATCCTCGTCGTAAATTCCATGGATCAAAGAAGCCTCAATCGGAATCGGTTGCTCAGGATTTATGCGCATCAGTTTTTCTTCCTCGGTACCGTCAACATTTACTTTTATTAAAGCAATCTCCACAATTCGATCCGTAACAATATTTATTCCGGTGGTTTCCAGATCTAAAAAAACCAAAGCGTTTTTTAAATGTAGTTTCATGGTGGGTATGAATTAAAAAAGGTACCCTAAAACCTGCGTTCCCGGATACCTTTTCGGTTTATCGTTGTATCTTTTTAAACGTTTATCATCATTGGCATCAACAGCATCAACATGTCTTCGTCTTCCTCATTTTCAGCCGGAAGTAACAAGCCTGCACGGGTTGGATCACTCATTTCAACCTTTACATCGCCGGTTGAAATATTAGTCAGAATTTCCTGCAGGAATGTTGATTTGAAACCAATTTCAATTTCTTCGCCCTCGTATTCGCAATTGATGCGTTCAACTGCCGAAATAGAGAAGTCGATATCTTGTGCCGACACTACCAACTGGTTGTCGGAAATATTCAGTTTTACCAAGTTGCTCGCCTGGTTCGAAAATACTGAAACACGTTTTACAGTATTAAAGAAATTCAGGCGATCGATGATCATTTTATTTGGATTGTTGGTAGGAATTACCGAGTTATAAGTTGGGTAATTACCTTCTACTAAACGACAGATCAGTTTGTAGTTGCTTAACGTAAAAAAGGCGTTTTTATCGTCGAATTCCAGTTTTACATCAAACTCTTCTTTCGGCAAGAGGTTTTTCAATAAACTGGCCGGTTTTTTGGGCAAAATAAACGAAGACTCGAATTCAGCTTTTGCATCTAAACGGCGGTAGCGTACCAGCTTGTGCGCATCCGATGCTACAAAGCTCATAAAATCAGGTGTTAACTCCACATAAATACCATTCATTACGGGGCGCAACTCATCGTCGGCTGTAGCAAACAAAGTTTTTTCAATACCTTTCTGAAGAACAACGTGGCTAACATCGATCGACGATGCACCTTCCTCATCCAACTGTGGTTGCTCCGGAAAATCCTCGGCATTTTGTCCCATAATGCTGAACTTTCCATTGTCGGAATAAATTTCAACAAGGTACGAATCACCATCGATCTGAAATGTCAGTGGTTGCTCCGGAAACTCTTTCAGCGTATCGGTGATCAACTTTGCCGGAACTGCAACGGCTCCTTCTCCTTCAATATTATCCAACTCAAGGCTGGTAATTAAAGTCGACTCCAGATCGGAAGCCGTGATGGTTAACTCTGTTTCGCTTAACTGAAACAGGAAGTTATCAAGAATTGGCATTGTACTTTTACTGCTGATTACCTTACTAATTGCAGAAAGGTGGCTCAGTAATTCGGTGCTTGAAACTACAAACTTCATTTATTTCGATTTATTTTTTGATTTTTCGTCTTATTTACAACTAATCTAAGTATACGAATATACAAACTTTCAGGAATTATCCCTATCGTGCTTCGCTTGATTTTACCCGATTTTATGAACGATTGTATCGGTATTTACGAACAAGGTTGTAAACCAGCGCAAAAACAGTGATTAAAAGCAATGGTAGCAATACATTCAGCCATTTCCAATAAGTGGCTTCTTCGCGCAGTTTTACTTTGTCGAGCAAGCGCAATTTTAGCGACCGGCCACGCAGCTGCATAATTCCCTGTTTATCATCGAGGTACGATATGGCATTAATCAAAAACTCCTTATTCCCGAAAACCTGCCCCGATACTTCGTCAAAACCAAGTTCCTGAATTTTAGGTGGATTGCTAGAATAATTCACTTTGTTGGTAATCATTCCACCGTCGGCAATTACAATCATCTGTGTGGGCTGGCTTTCCTGAATTATTTCGGCCGAAGAATAACCGTAATTTTCCACCATTCGGTTTTTATAGTTCGAAGTAAAAACACCTTCCAACAAAACGCCAACCGGAATATCTGCCTCCGTAAACAACTCGCGCGCCGGCGGATTATTAATGTTTGCCAAACTCACCGACGACGGCGCTTTTATCCGACGCGCATACGGCGATGTTCTTAAAATCACCTCTTTTCGCACAGTTGAATTGGCAGAAACCGTGTCGAGCGACGACACAAATTCTGTTTTAACCCAGTTCAGATTTCGGCTTATCGGGTGATTATCATTTGGCGTTAGCAGCGGCGAATAATACCACGGGTGCAAAGTGTAGCGTGGCGAATTACCCGGTGCAGCGGTATTTACCCGAATTTGAATACAGTTTACATCCTGCAGCAATTCGTAATTTAAACGCACGCCGTAGCGAAACAACTGATCGCCCAAATTCATGTCGTTTGGAAAAGAATACGTTTGGAATCCTTTGCTTAAACTATCCAGACTTACCTGTACCGGATCAACCAACCATAGCAGTTTTCCACCTTTCATCAGGTACTGGTCTATAGCAATTTTGGAAGTTTCGGGAAATTCTTTTTTAGGATTGGCGATCACCAGAATATCTACCTCCGCATCTTTCAGATCGGCAGCTTCCAGCATATCAATCTCAAAATCGGCAGAAAGCGATCGTGCAATATCGGCCACTTCGTATTGATTCGCCTCATCGTGTCCTTGTAAGAATGCAAGTACAGATTTCTTCTCGCGCATTAACTTTTGAAAAGCATTTACCAACTCAAACTCGATGGTTTCAACCGAATGATTAAAGTTATTTTCGTAACTGGTGTACGGATTATTTTTCAGAAAATTAACTGCCAGTTCTTTGTTCTGGTAACGAATTATTGCTCCCGGAAATATAAAACGCGAACTCACACCCTGCTCAGTTTTATGTCCAAAATTAATTCGCGGCACACCTCTGTTTACTATGTCAGCAATAAATTCTTCCTGTTTTTCGATATTCCCAATGCTGTAGGGATTAAAAATCCGCACGCGAATTGGAGCCGAACTGTAAGCATTCAGCACTGCAATTTTCTCCAGCACTTCGTTTTGTATTTTTCGCAATCCCGCTTCCAGCTCGCCACTTAAATACAATTCCACTTCCACCGGACCGTCCAATCCGCTTACCATTTGTTTGCTTACATCCGACAACGAATAACGTTTTTCAGCTGTTAGATCGATACGGTACAAAAAGTTGGATGAAATAGCCAGTACCAGCAAAACAGCCACAGGAACAACAACCGCTCGAACTTTTGCCTTTGTTTTTCTGAGTTTTCCTTTTCGTAAAATCAGGGTGGTGCCGTACAAAAACAAAAAAGCCATGCCGATAAAATAGAGAATATCGCGCATATCAACCACACCCCGCGAAATGGAAAGGTAATGATCGTTAATACTCAGCCACGAAAAAAGTTGTTCCAGCAAATACGACACTTCGGCCGATGCCACAAACTCAAAACCGAGATAAAAAATAAACGACAGCGACATTCCGAAGATGAACGAAACGATCTGGTTGTCGGTGAGCGACGAGGCAAAAATGCCAATAGCCACATAAATGGTTGCCAGAAAAAACAGCCCCATAAACGATCCCCAGGTTGCACCGGTGTCGATACTTCCAACCGGATTTCCCAACCAATAAACCGACAAAAAATACAGTAAAGTGGGCAACAGAGAAAATACAACCAGTACCAATCCTGCCAGAAATTTGGCCATTACCAACTGGAAATCACCCAGCGGGCGTGTAAGCAGGATTTCGATGGTTCCGCTGCGTTTTTCGTCGGCGAACATTCGCATGGTAATAGCAGGTACCAGAAACAGGTACAACCACGGCGCCAGCGTAAAAAGCCCCTGCAACGTTGCATAGTTATTGTCGGGAATATTGTAATTGCCCGGAAAAATCCATAGAAACAAACCGGTTACCAATAAAAAAACCAGTACGGCCAGGTATCCGATCAGCGATCCGAGAAAAGTTTTTATTTCTTTTTTAAATAAGCTATACACTTGTATTCTTATGATTTATGTTCAGAATCCAAAGATAACAATTCAACCATTTTTTCAGCTGCCCGTTTCGAACAACCCGGCTCGCCCATTAGTTGTTGCATTTCCTGGTAATCGGACAGAATCTCACTGCGATATGTTTCATCGGCGAGCAATCGATCCAGTTCTGCTGTAACTTTTTTAACGGTCATATCTTTTTGAAGCAGCTCTTTAACCGCCATTTTACCCAAAATAATATTGGGCAGCGACACCCAGTCAATTTTTAAAACCGCAGCCATTATATAATGCACCAAAACGCCGCCTTCAACTTTATACAAAACGGTTTGTGGCACATTAAATAAAGCCGTTTCCAACGCTGCTGTACCTGATGCCACCAGAGCCGTATGCGCATTATTCAGCAAATCGTAAGTAGATTCGTAAAGCACTTTTATGTTGCTTCCCTGTAAAATTCCATCGTACAATTCTTTGTCAACCGACGACACTCCTGCCAGCACAACCTGGTAATCATTGCGCCCTTCAACAGCCTTTTTCATTACAGAAAGTGTACCTTTTATTTCCTGAACACGACTTCCGGCCAGCAAGGCAATTATCGGTCGTTCATCTAAATTATTTTTCGCTTTAAAATCGGCTGTAGACTGAGCTGTCCTTTCAAATTCCCTGATCGAATCGAACAGAGGATTTCCAACATAATTTACATCAATGCCGTGTTTTTTGTAAAACTCGGTTTCAAACGGAAAAATGGTAAATAGTTCGTCGACAAAAGCCCGCACCTTTTTAACACGATACTCTTTCCAGGCCCATAATTTTGGCGAAATGTAATAGTAAACTTTTATGTTATTCTGTTTGGCAAACTCGGCAATTCGCAGGTTAAAACCGGGGTAATCGATTAAAATCAGCACATCGGGGTTATAGTTCAGTAAGTCTTTTTTGCAAAACTCCATGTTTCGTTTTATGGTTCTGATATTCAGAATCACATTCACAAAACCCATAAACGCCATTTCGCGATAGTGTTTAACCAATTCGCCACCAACAGCCTGCATTTTATCGCCGCCAAAAAAACGAAAATCGGCCTCCTTGTCGGCAACTTTCAGTTCTTTCATCAGGTTCGATCCGTGCAAATCGCCCGATGCTTCGCCGGCTATGATGTAGTATCGCATATTAAATGGCTCTTGAAATTAGCACTACGAAGGCGTAAAGAATTGTGGCTCCCAATACACCGCGGGCAGCCTTCTCGTACTTCAAACGCAAAAAAATCCAAAATGCAGCCACATTGGTAAATACGCACAAACTGCCAATTTTTACGAGTGCCTGCATTCGCCACATTCCCGATATGTAATTGGTGAACGACATTTCGTTCTCTCCTATCAGGTAAACGATAAAAAAGATCGCTATTGGTAGAATCAAACCGGTTAAAACTCCAATCCCAACGGTATCGTATTTGTTCTTTTTGCGTAGTTGCATGTTAAAACTTCCAGGACTTTAATTGATCCAACGTATCATAACAAGTCATATCAACTCTAACGGGAACCACCGATACGAAATTATTTTTTAGGGCAGAAATATCTGTCTCGTCCGTCTCTTCTTCCAAATTCTGAAAATAACCTGATAACCAATGATACTCGCGCCCGTGCGGATCGGTTCTTTTTTCAAACTCTTCCATCCATTTACCATGTGCCTGCCTGCACACTTTAATGCCTGCCGGTTTCCCTTTCGGAATATTTACATTAAGGCATGTAAATGCCGGAAGCCCATTCTCTACAACACTTTGAAAAACACGCGCAACAACCAGTTTGGCTTTCGAGAAATCGGCATCCGCGCTGTAGTCTTCCAACGAAAATCCAATTGACGGAACACCATGGAGGCCTCCTTCAATTGCAGCTCCCATTGTTCCGCTGTATATAACACTTATCGATGAGTTTGATCCGTGGTTAATACCCGAAACTACAAAATCCGGCTTGCGATCGAACAGTCCGTTAAAACTCAGTTTCACACTGTCAACCGGTGTGCCGTTGCATTTAAAGGTTGGTACACCGTGAATTTTCTCAACCGGTGTAGCGCGCAGTGGATGGTCAACTGTAATGCCACAGGCCTTTCCAGACATCGAAACTTCGGAAGAAATTACCACTACTTCTCCAAAAAACTGAACTACTTCCACCAGTTCACGCAAACCTTTTGCATGAATTCCATCGTCGTTTGTAACCAAAATCAATGGTTTCCCAGAATCGTTTTTTTGCATGTGAACAAAGATAATTAGAAATTGCTATCTTGTGTCATCAAACCAATTTTATACCTGTTATTCTTATTTTTCCATTTCCGTAAAAATATGGAAAACATTTTATGACAATTTTTATTTATAAATACTATGCTGATCGTTGATCAGGAAGTTTAATGAGTTGAATAAAATTAGATCTAAAAAATAATTGATGGAATAGGCGTAATAATAATATGCCTTTTTTGTAAACAAAATTGAAATTATGCGCGTTCGCTGCCTACCGCAGGCGGGCATGAATTAGCTTAAAATTTATAAATTATATACGAATGAAATTCTTGAAAAAACTCACTGTATTTTGTATTGTTTCTTTATTATGGTTTGGAGCTGTTGCCCAGGTAGATATTGAGTACCAAAAGCCAGCCAAAGAAATTCTGGAATTAATTGATGCTCCGGCAGTTCCTTCGGCCGCTTTCGATGCTAAAAATGAAAACATTGTTTTGCTGCACCGGAACCAGTTTAAAAGTATTGCAGAACTATCGGAACCCGAACTACGATTAGCAGGTTTACGAATTAATCCGGTTACCAACATTGGCAGCCGAACACGTTACTACTCCAATATTTCGTTAATGAAAGTTGGCGAACCGGAAGAAATTGAGGTCAGTAATGTGCCACCAAGTGAACGACTCGCTAATTTCACATGGTCGCCCGACCAAAGTAAAATGGCTTTTACCAACACAGTTGAAGAAGGTGTTGAATTATGGGTACTGGATATTAATGAAGCCACTTGTAAAAAACTTACCGATGCAAAACTTAACGCCAATATCGGTTCAGCATTCGAGTGGTTTGAAGACAACAGCCGCCTGCTTGTTAAAATGCTGCCCGATGACAAAAAGCCATTGATAGATAAATCAACTGCTGTACCAACCGGGCCGAAAGTTTCGGTAAGCGATGGTCAAAAAGCACAAAACAGAACTTACCAGGATTTGCTAAAAGACAAAGCCGACGAGTATAATTTCAAACAATTAGTTCGTTCAACACTTTACACGGTCGATCTCGATGGAAATACTTCGCAATGGAAAGAAACAGCGATGTATACCGGTCTTGGTTTTTCTCCCAACGGTGAATACATTTTGGTTACCACACTTGGAGAACCTTTTTCGTACCTGGTGACGTATTATCGCTTCCCGTCGAAAACAAGCATTTACGACAAATCGGGGCGGCTGATAAAAGTAATTCGCGATGTTCCTTTGGAAGAAGTACGACCAAAAGGTTTTATGTCTACTACAAAAGAAATGCGCAGCCTTCGTTGGCGTGCCGACAAACCGGCAACTATTTTTTATGTAAAGGCACTTGATGAAGGCGATCCCGCCATTGAAGTTGATTTCAGAGACGAGCTTTTTACACTGGATGCTCCGTTTGATGGCGAACCAAAATCCATATTAAAAACACAACAACGGTTTCGTCGGGTTATTTGGGGAAACGACGACGTTGCAATTGCTACCGACGAGTGGTGGAATACCCGAAATGAAAAAACATACCTTTTCAGCCCGGGCGATGCCTCGGTGGATCCCGTGGTTCTTTTCGATCGGAACGTTAATGACCGATACAATGATCCGGGATCGTTTGTTACCACTAAAAACGAGCTGGGAACTTACACGCTTGAGATGGATAAAAACACGCTCTATCTTACCGGAAGCGGATATTCTCCGGAAGGAAGGCGCCCTTTTTTCGATGCCTATAATTTGCAAACTAAAGAAACAAAACGCTTATGGCGTGCCGACGGAGAAACAACCCTGGAAAATATTACCAGAGTTATTGATGCGCAAAAAGGAGTTTTGTTAACCCGCGTTGAAACCAGTACGCAGTACCCGAATTACTATATCAGAAACATAAAAAAACGTATCGCTCCACAACCGGTTACCTTCTTCAAAAATCCGTACCAAAGTATTGCAAACATTCACAAAGAGATTATTAACTACAAACGTGAAGACGGACTGGATTTATCGGGAACGTTGTATTTGCCTGCCGGTTACGATAGGACTAAGAAAGAAAAGTTACCGATGGTAATGTGGGCTTATCCTCGTGAATACAAAGACAAATCTGCCGCTGGTCAGGTTACTTCGTCGCCACATACGTTTACTTACCCGTCTTACGGATCGATAATTTTTTGGGTAACCCGAGGTTATGCAGTACTCGACGATGCAGCCTTCCCAATTGTTGGCGAGGGAGATAAAGAACCAAACGACAGTTTCCGCGAGCAGCTTGTGGCAAATGCAAAAGCAGCCATCGATGCGGTTGACGAAATGGGTTATATTGATCGGGAACGTGTTGCTGTTGGAGGCCACTCATATGGTGCTTTTATGACGGCTAATTTACTGTCTCACTGCGATCTGTTTGCTGCCGGAATTGCCAGAAGTGGCGCCTACAATCGCACACTCACTCCTTTCGGATTTCAAAGCGAAGAAAGAACCTACTGGGAAGCACCCGATGTTTATTACACCATGAGTCCGTTTATGCATGCCGATAAAATGAAAACGCCACTGTTGCTTATTCACGGCATTGCCGATAACAACTCAGGAACCTACCCAATGCAAAGCGAGCGCTATTTTAATGCGCTGAAAGGTTTGGGTGCACCGGTCAGGTTGGTAATGTTACCAAAAGAAAGCCACGGTTATTCGGCACGCGAATCGATTCTACACATGTTATGGGAGCAGGATCAATGGCTTGAAAAGTATGTAAAGAATAAGAAATAATATTCTTCTGCACGATATACAAGTCCAAAACAAGGTTGAAATTGTTTTGGACTTTTTTTAATTCAAAAATTGTTTAACATTTTCTTCAACAACAATAAAGAACCAAGATTATATAAAAGTCTACCTTTGTCGCTCGTAATTTAAAAATTGATTGCACTGTTATGTCCGTTATTCTGAATAAAAAAGAGGGAATGCAATACCGCAGGTTTGGCAAAACTGAAAAACTTTTAAGCACCATCACACTTGGCGGAATGCGTTTTAAACATGTATGGGACGATCCCCGACGTGAAATCCCTAAAGACACTTTAGAAGAATGTTTGCGTACGGTTAAACTTGCATTCGATTCGGGCATTAACCATATTGAAACGGCGTGGGGATACACAAAAAGCGAGACTGTTTATGGCAAAGTTTTGAATGAAGAATTAGCTATTCCGCGTACATCGTACCATTTAATGACTAAGGGCAATCCGATGACAGCCGATGCCACTTTTGAAATGGTGGAAAATCAGCTACGCGACTTGCAAACTGATTACTTCGATTTTTATGGCTGGCACGGAATCAATACTCCGGACCTGCTGGAACAGAGTTGCAAAAAAGGCGGACCGGTTGAAGCTTTGTTGAAACTAAAAGAAGAAGGCATTATAAAACACGTTGGTTTTAGCACCCACGGGCCAATGGAAGTTATTGTGCGTGCTATTGAAACCGGTTTATTCGAATTTGTGAATTTACATTATTACTATTTCAATCAACGAAACCTGGCAGCTGTGCAATTGGCGGAAGTGAGTGATATGGGAGTGTTTATTATCTCGCCAAACGACAAAGGCGGACAACTTTTTAAAGCGCCGGAAAAAGTAAAAGATGCCACATATCCGTTAACACCAATTCAATGGAATGCGCGTTTTTGTTTGAACAATCCGGCCATTCACACCCTCTCATTTGGTATTACGGAAAAAGAACATTTCGAGGAAATGAGAGGTATTTTTCCAACCACATCGCCATGGAGTCAGGCTGATTACGAAACTAAACTAAAACTGGATAGCTTTCTATTTGATGATCCGTATGCTGTTTATGATGGTTTTGACATGCAAAACGATCCATCGGGAATTAATATTCCAGAGGTGTTGCGTTTGCGCCGGCTATGGAAATCGTATGATATGATTGATTTCGCCAAATACAGATACAAAACGTTTAAAGAAAAAAGTCATTGGTTTCCGGGAGAATTACCAACACATTCAAACCTGGATAAAATTGACAAGGCAAAAATACCTGCCCACATCCCTTTAAAAGAGCTTCTGGCAGAAACTCACCGCGAATTGTATCAACCCGAATATAAATTGGCTAAAAATTAATATCTTGGAGCGGTAAACCATAAACCGTTCAAAATGAAATCTAAACGAATTCTATCAACCGTAGTTTTTATAATTGCACTATTTTCTTTTTCACAACTTTTTGCCGGTAACTACTATCAATTAAAGGTATATAGTTTAAACAATCCCGGTCAGCAAGAACGTGTAGACAACTACTTGAAAAACACTTTTATGAAAGCTGTCCACGAGTCAGGAATTGCCGACGTTGGGGTATTTAAACCAATTGAAACCGATCCGGATTACGGTAAAAAAATATTTGTACTCATTCCTTTAAAAGACTTAAACGAAATTGAAATAATTGAAGATCAACTTCTTAATACTGATACAGATTCTGAAAGTTCCGATTACATTAATGCAGCGCACGACAATCCGCCATTCGAACGTGTTGAGACCATAATTTTAAAAGCATTTTCGGAAATGCCAAACTATCACAAGCCAGATTTTGACACACCAAAACAGGAACAAATTTTTCAAATACGAAGTTATGAAGGTGCTACTGAAAAGCTCTATCATAAAAAGGTAGAGATGTTTAATGAAGGAGGAGAAGTTGCATTATTCAATGATCTTGACTTTAATGCTGTGTTTTTTGGAGAAGTTTTGGCCGGAGCTAATATGCCCAACCTTATCTACATGACTTCGTTTAAAAACATTGAAACAAATAAAAAACTCTGGGAAAAATTTGGTGCACATCCTAAATGGGAGGAATTAAAAAATAATAAGGAGTATGCCAATACGGTTTCTCATATCGACAATTGGTTGTGCCATCCAACCGCTTACTCCGATTTTTAAACTAATCTTACGAAACTCTTAATAATCCTTAAAAATAATTGACAGGAATAGTCAACCACAAAGAGAGCTTGTTGTTATATTGAAATAATTCTATTTTTGCAGCATGCTGTATAACAAAGTATTTCCACATAAGTCGTCTGATACCTGGGTAGTGTTTGTACACGGTGCCGGAGGAAGTAATGTGGTATGGTTCAGACAGCTGCGCGAATTCAAAAAGCACTTCAATGTACTTTTGGTTGATTTGCGCGGGCATGGAAAATCGAAAAAAGAATACACCAAGGAAGAAATTTATGCCTTTGATGAAATTGCTTTAGATGTTATCCGTACAATGGATCACCTGAAAATTGAGAAAGCGCATTTGGTAGGCATTTCGTTGGGTTGCATCGTTATTCGCGCCATGGATAAACTTGCTCCGGGCAGGGCTGAATCCATTATTCTTGGTGGTGCGGTTGTTCAGTTTAATTCGCGTATTAACGCGCTGGTTTCGGTTGCCAAATTACTGCAATCCATCTTCCCTTACATGTGGTTGTATAGAATTAATGCCTGGATTTTAATCCCGTATAAGAAGGACATCGCATCACGTAAATTATTTATTAGGGAAGCAATCCGCCTGGGAGAACGCGAGTTTAAAAAATGGCTGCGCATGTCTACCGAAATAAAAGATAATCTTCAGGAATTCCTTATAAAAGAAGCGTCGGCTCCGGTACTTTATATTATGGGTGATCGCGACCACATGTTTTTACCGATGGTTTCGAACCTGGTTCAGAAACATTTCAACTCCAAACTCGAGATTATTAAAAACAGCGGGCACGTATGTAATATCGATCAACCCGATGCCTTTAACGAACGGAGCATACAATTTATTAAAAGCCTGTCTTCTTAAAAGCCCGAACCTTTCATCCTAAATATAAAAAAAATCTGTTTGTGGATTTTAAACAGTATTACCCTTTTACGGTAAGCTATAAAAAAACTGTTCCCTCTGCAAAATACAAAGGGAACAGTAATTCAATAATATTTATTCTGAGTATCTAATGATGACGATACTCGGCAATAATCTTTTTAACGTCGGTAGGTGCTACACGACCGTATACTTTTTCGCCAACGGTTACAACCGGCGCTAAACCACAAGCTCCAACGCAACGCAGGCAGTTTATTGAAAACTTACCATCTTCGGTCGACTCTCCCACTTCAACTTTCAATTGGCGTTTGAATTCATTTAAAACCTGTTCGGCACCGCGTACATAACATGCAGTCCCCATACAAATCGAAATTGGATTCTCACCTTGAGGAATCATTGTGAAAAAGCTGTAAAAAGTAACAACACCGTACACTTTTGCCACCGATGTTTTTAGCTCTTTTGCAATTACTTCCTGCACTTCGGCAGGCAAATAACCAAGCTTGCTTTGCACCTGGTGAAGTACATTTATCAGTTCGCTTTCCTTATTTTCAAATTCAACACAAATATCTTTTATGAGTTGTATTGTATTCTCTGCTAATTTAATTTTTGGCATGATTCAGACTTTTAGGTTTTTAAAAATTAAAGCATTTAATCATTTATGCATTAAGGCATTCATGAACTAGGTCCTGTCGAAATATTCGGTGTGTAACAAATGATGTGCTTTTTCACTCATCGGTTCACCCAGGAACTTTTCATACAACTCAATAATATGTGGATTCTCGTGCGACTTGCGCAAGGTCTTATTCTTGTCTTCCAGATACAGGGCTGCTTGTCGTTTTTTCAAAACTGCTGCATCGCCGTGGTGATAAGGCTGTCCACCACCACCAATACAACCACCGGGGCAGCTCATAATTTCAATGGCATGAAATTCGCTTTTACCGGCTTGTATATCTTCAAGCAATTTGCGTGCATTACCCAAACCATGTGCAATTCCGATTTTTATTGGTAAACCATCAAAATCTATTGTTGCCTGCCTGATTCCTTCCATACCGCGCAGTTCATCAAAATCAAGACGAGGTAATTCTTTTTTCGTGTGAACTTCATACGCCGTACGAACTGCTGCCTCAATTACTCCACCTGTTGTTCCAAAAATTACACCTGCTCCTGTTGATTCTCCCAAAGGATTATCAAAATCTTCGTTTGGCAGTGCGGTAAAATCAATATTCGAGAGTTTGATCAAAGCTGCCAGCTCGCGGGTTGTAATTGCATGATCAACATCCGGATTATCATTGGTTTTAAACTCGTCGCGGCCACACTCGTATTTTTTAGCTACACATGGCATTATCGAAACAACAACCAAATCTTCGCGCTTAATTCCCAACTGATCGGCAAAATAGGTTTTGGCAATTGCACCAAACATTTGCTGTGGCGACCGTGCTGTTGAAGGAATATCCTTCATTTCAGGGAATTGGTGCTCAAAGAATTTCACCCAGGCCGGACAACACGAAGTAAGAATAGGAAGTTTTACATCTTTATCACCTGCCAGATGTTTTCCCAATCTATTCAGTAGTTCTGTACCTTCTTCCATAATGGTAAGGTCGGCGGCAAAATCGGTGTCAAAAACATGATCGAAACCAAGACGACGCAAGGCTGTTACCATCTTTCCCGTCACTAACGAACCTGCTTCCATTCCAAACTCCTCGCCCAATGCTGCACGCACAGCCGGAGCAGTTTGAACGATTACAGTTTTTGTAGGATCAGAAAGTGCACGGATTACTTTCCCGGTTTCATCAACTTCGGTTAATGCTCCGGTTGGACAAACTGCCACGCACTGGCCGCAATAGGTACACACCGAATGGTCCAAATTCATTTCGAACGCTGGTGATACTACTGATTCAAAACCACGATTGATGGCTGACAAAACGCCAACGGTTTGCACTTCGTTGCACATGGTTTCGCAGCGGCGGCACATAATACATTTATCTACCTCGCGAATAATTGCCGGCGAAGTATCTTCGCGGTAAGTTGATTGTTCTCCTTTATAATGAATTTCGCGGATGCCGAGATTGTGGGCCATATCCTGCAAGTCGCAATTGCCCGATTTGGCACAAATCAAACAGTCGAAAGGATGATCAGAAAGAATCAACTCCATAACTGTTCTCCTTGCATTGATCACACGCATAGAGTGCGTATTAATTTGCATTCCTTCGCTCACATCGGTACAACATGCCGGTGCCAGGTTTCTCCGGCCTTCTACTTCAACAACACAAATACGGCAACCACCGGGTTTGTTTTCAATGTTGAGGTCATCGAGTTTCATGTGGCAAAGCGTTGGAATATGCAACCCAACACCTGCTGCCGCTTCAAGAATTGTGGTACCTGATTTTACCACAACGGGTTTATTATCTATTGTAAGATTTACTGTATCCATAATTTCCAGGTTTCTGATTAGGTTAGGGTTATTGCATTAAATTTACATTTCTCGTAACACACGCCACATTTGATACACAGTGTCTGGTCGATAAAATGCGGTGCACGGCGCTCGCCAGAAATTGCACCTACCGGACAATTGCGGAAACAAAGTGTGCAACCGGTACACAGGTCTTCAACAATATCGTAGCGTAACAGCGATTTACACTGGCCTGCCGGACATTTTCCCTCTACAACGTGTGCCTTATATTCGTGTTCAAAATTTTTAATGGTTGAAAGCACGGGATTTGGCGAGGTTTGCCCTAAACCACAAAGTGCAGTGTCCTTTATCACAACACTTAATTCTTTCAACTTATCAATATCCTGTTCTTCTCCTTTTCCCTGGGTAATCTTATTGAGCAATTCGTAAAGGCGCTTATTACCAACACGACAAGGTGTACATTTTCCGCACGACTCTTCCAACGTAAAATCAAGATAGAACTTGGCAATGGAAACCATACAATCGTTCTCATCCATCACGATCATTCCGCCTGATCCCATCATCGATCCGGATGCCAGCAAGTTGTCGTAATCAATCGGGATATCCAGCGAATCTTTCGTTAAACATCCTCCCGACGGACCACCGGTTTGAACGGCTTTAAACTCTTTTCCGTCTTTAATACCGCCACCAATATCGTAAATAACTTCGCGAAGTGTTGTTCCCATTGGCACCTCGATCAAACCAACATTATTGATTTTTCCTGCCAACGCGAAAACCTTTGTTCCTTTTGATTTTTCGGTTCCGATACTGCTAAACCATTCCGCTCCTTTATTAATAATTACCGGAACATTTGCAAACGTTTCAACATTGTTTACATTGGTAGGTTTTCCCATGTAACCCGATACTGATGGGAACGGTGGTTTAAATGTTGGTTCGCCACGCAAACCTTCCATCGAGTGAATCAGCGCAGTTTCTTCGCCACAAACGAAGGCCCCTGCACCATAACGCAATTCTATGCGAAAATTAAAACCGCTTCCTAAAATATCATCGCCGATCAGGCCGTACTCTTCGGCTTGCTTAATGGCAATTTTTAAACGTTGAATAGCCAGCGGATACTCTGCTCGAATGTATATCAATCCGGTGTCGGCTCCAATACAATAACCACAAATGGCCATTGCTTCCAGCACCGAGTGCGGATCTCCTTCTAATATTGAACGATCCATAAATGCTCCCGGGTCGCCCTCATCAGCATTACAAACTACGTACTTTTGATCGTTCTCTACATTTTTAGTTATTTCCCACTTTAATCCGGTTGGAAAACCACCGCCACCACGTCCGCGCAATCCAGAATCTTTTATTTCTTTAATAACGTCGTCGGGCGAATGTTCCGACAAACATTTACCTAAAGCCTGGTAGCCATCGCGAGCAATATATTCATCAATATTCTCAGGATTTATAAATCCACAATTCTTAAGGGCAATACGGATTTGCTTTTTGTAAAAATCCATACCTTTCGAATCACTCACATGTTCATCGGTATTAGGATCGGTATATAACAAACGTTCTACAGGACGGCCTTTTACAATGTGTTCTTCCACAATTTCAACCACATCGTTAGGAGTAACCTGTACATAGAAAGTGTTGTCGGGCAATACTTTTACAATCGGTCCTTTTTCGCAAAAACCAAAACAACCTGTCAGTACTACCTGAACTTCATCTTCGAGTCCAAGATCGTGAATTAGTTGGTTTAGCCGTTTTTTAATTTCGTCGCTTTCCGATGCTTTACACCCGGTTCCGCCACAAATTAAAAGATGCATTTTGTAGTCAGTCATAGTTTTCGGTTTATAGTTTTTTAGTCGTCTATGGTTTTAAAGCTAACCGGAATAATTCCATCAACCAGCTCGCCGCGTTTAATGTATGAATCGATAATTTCGCGAGCCTTTTCTTTTTTAACATGTCCGTAAACAACCGGTTCTTTTCCCGGCAATTTTACCTCAACTGTTGGTTCTGCATAACAATAACCCATGCAGCCTGTTTGTGTAACCACTGCGTCAATGGCTTCCTGTTCCAATTGTTCAACAAAGAACTTCATGGTTTCTTTGGCCCCGGATGCAATACCACATGTAGCCATACCTACTTTAATTTGGACAACCTCCTCGGGATTTGCACTGTTTTCCCGGAGTTTGATTTTCGACTGAGCTTCTTCTTTCATCTTCCGAAGATCAGCCAGTGATTTAATTTTAGTCATATCGCTTTATTGTTTATTCGTTATTTAGTCGCTTCTATTTCTTCTAAATTCGTTTTTATCAATTCTAAAATTCCATCCCGTATTTCTTTTTGCTGATACGAAACATCGCCAAGTACCTCTTTAAGTTCATCCGAACTTAAACTAAACTCCCCTTTTTCTGTTTTATGCCGGTAAACAAGTTCCCCATTCTCATAGCTTAAAAACAATAGGTACAACGTTTCCCATATATCACCCAACGGAGGTTTATCAATATTGGTCAGTTGAAATGTTGCAGTTAAAACTGTTCCAACATTCAGCTCCGATTCCAAGGTAAAACTTCCTCCAGCGGCTTCTGCATTTTGTTTTAATAACGGAAGTCCCAGCCCCACTTTTCGGGTGGTTCGCGATGTAAAGAACGGATCAGTTGCTTTTGCCAGATTTTCACTGCTCATTCCGCAGCCGTTATCCTTTATAGTCAATGAACAAAGGTCATTTTTTTTATCTTCCTCAACTATGATTTCAATCAACGTAGCTTTTGCACCAACAGAGTTTTGTACAACATCTAGTATATGTTCGGACAAGGTTCTCATACAATTTTCACAAATCTGTTACATTCCTGATTCAAAGCCATTTTCACCTCTGCAAAACTCAATTCACTGATATTAAAAACGGAAAAACGGGTGCCAATTTGATCTAGAAAATGAGCATCTGAATTATAAATTAACGAAATTTTATTTTCTAAAGCATAATGTTTTCGAACATGCTTTTCGCTTGTTTTCCCGGTAATTCCCATCGCATCAAAATGCAGTTTTTCAGGGACAAATCCAAGGTGGCTGAACAAACCGTTTAACGGACGATTTACATGGGCCGGAATAAACAAGCCTCCCAGTTCGTAAACATACTTCTGAACCGATGAGATCCCCTTCTTTAACGCAGAAGTAAGGTAGTATGGAACCATTTGTAATACATTCTCGTTTGCATCAACAACCGGCTGATAACCAAAGTGTCCATCGATATTAGGAACACGCATGATATTTTCTTCCAGGTAATTTTGAAAAGTATCTAAAGCTTCGTCGTTTTCGAAAAAAGCCAGGCAATGCACCTCTTCTTTTGTGGTAACTTCGGCTCCCATAAGCACCAAGATTCCTTTTTCGCGTGCCAAATCGCGAATAACCTTTGCATTTAATGTTGAGTTATGATCGGTAATTCCAATGATGTGAAGTCCGGCTTTTTGTGCCTGTTCCACAATTTGCTTTGGGGCCATTTCCAAATCGGCACAGGGCGAAAGTACAGTATGAATATGTAAGTCGGCCCTGTATTTTTGCATGGTATTAGGTTAAAGTGATGTATAAATTCCCAGCCATTTCAAAGGTGGCTTTATCGGTTCCCAGAACGGGTATTCCTTCTTCGTTGCTATGCTCAACAGTATCTTCTTCAGGCTCAAAACCTTTTACTAAAATAACAGCAGCCAATTCTTTAAGCGAGGCAATTGCCATAACATTCTGATGGGTTTGCAAGGTAATCCACACCTCTCCTTCCTGTGCGTTACCCATTACATCGCTAAGCAGGTCAGATACATATCCTCCACTTATCTCATTCTCCAGACCTGCTTCGCCGGAAAATACTTTCAATCCAAATTTTTCAACCAATTCAGAAACCTTCATTTCTACCTCCTTTTTTGTTACAGTCTGCATCAAAACGATTTTTCCCCCAGGCTTTCTCCAGGTTTTTTGTCGCTTTATCTATGGTAATTTTTTTCTCGTTTAAATAGCGGTTTTGCAAGAAAATGCAATCGGTCATCTTTGCTTCTCCTTGTACCATATCTTCGGCCAGTGCATGACAATTTGGGGCGCCACAACTGCCACAATCAATTCCAGGTAACTGACATAAAATGCGATCTACCTTCTGCATTTTTTCAAGTGCTTTCAACCGGTCGGTATCCAATGCAAAAACATAGTTGGGCTCGATAGCTACCGTTTTCATTTTTTCATTTAAAACAGCGGCCAGCTTCGGATCAAATTCTTTTGCCCTGGGATATCTCTTTGAGCGTTTTTGCAGCCGTTCAACAGTAAGAAAACGATTACCGGTAAGCAAAATTCCTCCGGCACAACCCTGGTGACAGGATTTTAGTTCCAGAAAATCGATAACGGGAACTTCGTCATTTTCCATTCGCTCCAGAATTTTCACGACGTTATGAATACCGTCAACTGCCATCGAATTTCGTTTGAAGTGCCGGGCTTCGCCCCTTGGCAAACTCCAAACAATTCCATCAAGCGTTAACATGCTTCTCATGTTTTTTGTATCCTTTTTCTCTTCCTTATCAATTACCCTGAGAATCTGGTTATACAGATCGTTCATGTTAATCAAACCATCAACCACCGATTCTTTTTCTCCGATAGGACGTTTTACTGCTGCCATTTTTGCCGAACAAGGCGATACATAAAACAGACCAATTTCATCACGTTTTATACCTTGTTTTGTTAATATTTCAACGGCATAGTGGGCTGCCAGATCATGCGGAGCTTTTACTGAAACGATGTTTTCAACCAGCGATGGATATCGATTTTGAATGAGGCGCACAATTGCCGGGCAAAACGAAGATATTAATGGTTTGTGTGACGCAGAATCAACTTTGTTTTTAATCTCATCAATAAGAACTGAAATGGGCTGTTCCACCTCGAAAATATGGGTAAACCCAAGTTTGAGTAATGCCTCGTAAATTTTTCCTTCGGTGTAAATCTCGGGAAACTGCCCGATAAGTACAGCAGGAAATAAGGCCACCCGGTATTTATATTTTTGTAATTGTTCCAAACTATCATGGTTCACATAAAAAGCATCAACCGGGCAAGCACGTAAACAGTTGCCGCAATCCACACAACGATCGGCATTAATAGTTGCTACGCCCCCTCTTATCCGTATCGCTTCTGTCGGACAAGATTTCATGCAGTGGGTGCACCCCATACATTTCTGCTTGTCAACCTTTATCGCATGATATTTTTCAACAATCTTCATTCATTAAAATTTATTTCTGAAAGTTAACGTTGTTCCAACTCCCACCTCGCTTACAATCTCAAATTCGTCGGTATTTTTTTTAATGTTCGGCAAACCCATTCCGGCGCCAAATCCCATATTCCGTACTTCTTTCGATGCAGTCGAAAATCCTTTCTGCATGGCTTTATTTATATCCTCAATGCCCGGACCATCGTCTTTAACTACCACGGTAATTCCATTTCCGTCAATTTCAGCCACCATCCTGCCACCAACAGAGTGAGCAACAACATTTACTTCTGCCTCGTAAATAGCAACTACAATGCGCTTTATCACTTTTGAATCAACCTGCAATTGTTTCAGCTTCTTTTTTATCTGGCTGGATGCTTTTCCTGCCGCGCTAAAGTCGCCACTCGCTATGTTAAATTCCAACTTCATTAATAAACCGGGGGCAAACCGTTTTTAAACAGTAATCCACTCGAACGATATATTGAAAAAGGTGTTTCAAGTAATACCAGGCCAATTTCGTTGGCCAGGTCAATCATTTCAGGAGTTGCTTTTTTATTTCGAGCCAATAGCACAACCTCAATATCAGCCATTTCGGCTGTTCTAACAAGCTGTACATTGGCCAAACCTGTTACTAAAAGTATATGCTCGGTATCGAGCGTTAACACATCGCTCATCAAATCAGAGCTAAAGGCTTTCTGCAAATTATGGTCTTTTTCGGTATCGCCGGCAACCACTTTTGCTTGGGTCAAATCTATTATTTCAGTTAATCTCACTTGGTTAGTATAAATCTTGCCACAAAGATAGGAGTACGGCCACTTATTTACACTTACATTCATCAAGTTATCCGGAATTTATAATGAATAAAAACAAGCGCAATTTATTCATGCATTTGCGGTAACACCTGTAATAAACGTGTTTTTAAACAATAAGCTAAAATATAAACGTATTAAGGTTTTAATTACCTGTTAAATTCCTTATTTTTCAGATGCAAAACAAGAGTTAACGAACCATGATTTATGACAAAAAATCGTTTCTGACAGGCAATATCGATGATCCTGCCATCCATCAAAAAATTATTGACGCTCTGCCTGTACCCATTTTTTATCGCGACACCAACGGCACGTACCAAATGTGTAATGCCGCGCACGAAAAATTTACCGGAAAAACAAAAGAACAAATTGTTGGAAAACCTATACACGAGGTACATGTAAAAGAAATGGCAGACATGTACATGGCGCAGGATAAAGAACTGATTGCCAATCCTAATGTACAGGTATACAATACACAGGTTCGCCATGGCGACGGAACGTCACACCATGTAATTCTGAATAAAGCAGTAATTCGCGACAACGATAATAAAATTGTTGGTATTGTTGGTTCGATTAACGATGTTACCGAACTCAAAAAAACGGAGAAACGTCTGGAAAAAGCGCAGGAAACTATGGAAGTTTCTTCGCAAATGATTCATAAGATTTCTTCGGGAATTGTTATGGTTGACAGTGATTTCAAAATTGTTGACTCCAACGAATATTTTGCAAAATTAATGGGCGAAGATGCAGAAGAGCTTTATGAAACTATTCCGGGATTAACCGGTGCCGATGTAACAGGCCTGGTACCCGATGTTATTTTCAAAATGATATCGAGTGTATTGACTTCGGGTGATGAGCTTGCTGAACGAGACCTTAAATTTAACAACAAACTAATGCACGTGTCAGCACGAACACTATATAAAAACAGGGTTGTTGGTGTTGTTTTCCGCGACATGTCGGCACCAATGCTTGTGCAGGACGAGATCATTAACCGGGCACGCAAAATCAATAAACAAAACATTGAAACCGTACAGAAAATTGCCTATCTGTTAGGAGAAAATGCTGCAGAAACAGAAGAACTTTTAAACTCAATAATCGAAACCTATCGTTATGGTGACGACAATTAATCCTGATTTTCATGTTGAAATAGAAATTCAGCAAAAACGCCCGAAAGGCGAGATTGCCTGTGGCGACGTGTTTCAATCAAGTATTATTCGGGAAGAAGGACGTACCATTATGGTTTTGAGCGACGGCATCGGGCATGGCATTAAAGCTAGTGTTTTAGCCACGTTGACAGCTACCATGGCTTTAAAATATTCGTTATTGCACACAAAACCAGAAGTGGCCGCACGAATTATTATGGAAACACTCCCGAAAAGCAGCGACGGAAAAGAAAGTTACGCCACCTTTACCATTATTGAACTTGATGATGAAGGCCATGTGCGAATTGTAAATTATGATAATCCGAAAATCCTGGTAATTCGAAATGGAATTGCCATGCAGGGAAAAGAATATAACCTGACAATTAGAGGTGAAGAAAACCTGGGAAAAGTATTGCACTGTAAAGAGTTTACCGCACGAAAAGAAGACCGGATCATTTTTATGTCGGATGGAGTACCTCAATCAGGATTGGGAAACCAACGTTACCCACTTGGCTGGGGCATGGAAAACGTTGAAGAGTTTACATTGAACCAAATTAAACGCATGCCTGACATTTCGGCAACTAAACTGGCACGAAAGATTATTAACCAGGCAGTGATGAACGATCAGTTCTCGGTTAAAGACGACACCAGTTGCGGTGTGATGTATTTTCGCGAACCACGAAAATTTATGCTCATAACAGGACCTCCGTTCTACAAAATGAAAGACTTTGATTTTGTTGGCCGCATTCAGGATTTTGATGGGAAAAAAATTATTTGTGGCGGAACAACTGCTGAAATTATCGCCCGGGAGCTAAATCTTTCCGTTGAAATTCAACACGGAAATAAAAACCTCGAAAAATTGCCGCCAAGTGCAAAAATGAAAGGTTTTGATATGGTTACAGAAGGAATTCTCACCCTTGGAAAAGTGGAAGAAATTCTGGAGAATTACGATAGCGATACAAGGCTACAAGACAGTACTCCCGAACAAATTGTACAATTGCTCCTGCAGCACGATTGTATAGATATTATTGTTGGAACCCGCATAAACTGGGCCCACCAAGACCCGGAACAACCTATTGAACTGGAACTCCGGAAATTTGTAGTAAAACGTATTGTCCGTTTACTGGTGCACAAATTTTTTAAAAAAGTAACAATCGAATACGTTTAGCTGCTTCTTTCTTTCTAAAAGTTTAATTATCAGCAAACTCGTTAAAAAATGTGGTTGTCGGCAATTGTACATTAACAATGTTTAGTGCTTTTTTATGGGATTTTTCCGCTCAATTTCCGAACTTTAATAAAAGAACATCCGGCTATGAGAACGATATTTACCATCTTATTCTCTCTATTCATGCTGACTTCATTTGGGCAAATAAAACGCTTTTTAATTCAGGCTCAAGTGGTCGACCAATACGATAATCCGATCAGCGATGTTTATATAGTCAATCTCGATAACCACGAAAAAGACATCAGCCGCGAAAACGGTGTTTTTTCCGTATGGGTTTCTCCGAGTGATACACTTGTTCTCTCGCATATTTCGTACTTCAGAAAAATAGTTTCAGTTCATTCTTTGCTTGTCAATCCGAAAGTACAACTTGTTTCAGAAAGTGTAGACATACCGGAAATTACCGTCTCGCCTGAACAGCTCGATGATATCGACAGAGCAAACAATAACCTCTCTTTTTTGCGGGAATACGAAACACCTGTAAAAGTTAGAATGCAACAAGAAGAAAGCGAACCGGTATTAACAATTATGACAGAAAACAATGATTTAATGCGTTCTGAAGCATCATCAGTTAGTATCATAAGGTTCTCTCCTTCAGAAAACATTGGCAAGCTTTTTACCAAATTGAAAAAGAAAGATCCTTCTGAAGAATATTTTTCCACACGTAAAACACGCGACGAAATTGAAAAAAAGAAAAATAAGTAAAGAGACTCCACAAACTATCACAAAAACCCCGTTATCGGCTCAAATCACATCTCCAATTATAAGATTAGTACAACCTTTTGATTATTCAATTTGTTCTAGATGAAAGTAAAAATTGAAACATGAAAAAACTAATTCTAATAAATGTATTGCTCTTAACTGTAATTACCGTGTTTGGGCAAAATTCGCTACACGATTTTACAGTGAAAGATATTGAAGGAAACGATTTCGACCTTTCTACTTTGAAAGGGAAAAAAGTATTGGTTGTAAACACTGCATCGAAATGTGGATTAACTCCGCAATTTGAGCAATTACAAAGTGTGTTTGAGCAATACGGAGGCGATGACTTTGTTATTATTGGATTTCCGGCAAATAACTTTGCCAACCAGGAACCCAAAAGCAACGCCGAGATTGTTGAATTTTGCGAGATGAATTATGGTGTCACCTTCCCGATGATGTCAAAGATTTCAGTGAAAGGAGATGATATGCATCCGGTTTACCAGTGGCTGACACAGAAAAGTAAAAATGGGAAACAGGATTCTGAAGTCAGCTGGAACTTTCAGAAATACCTGATCGATGAAAACGGAAAATTAGTAGATGTAATTGAGCCTAAAGTAAAACCTGATGATGCAAAAATCATTAGTTGGATTGCATCTTAATTGCAGAAATATTAAAAAGTATAAATTAAAAAAGGTCGACAAATGTCGACCTTTCCTTTTGTGGGGAGTACTGGATTCGAACCAGTGACCCCCTGGGTGTAAACCAGGTGCTCTGAACCAACTGAGCTAACCCCCCAAATATTTTAAACAGTTAAACAACAACGAAGCACATTAAAAAAGAGGTCAACCGAAATTAACCTCTTTTGTGGGGAGTACTGGATTCGAACCAGTGACCCCCTGGGTGTAAACCAGGTGCTCTGAACCAACTGAGCTAACCCCCCAATATGCTATTACTGTTTCTGAACGCGCCCCCTTTTCAGTAAGGCGCTGCAAATATAAAACCTATTTTCAGTTCTGCAAAAATTTTTTCAAGAATTTTCTCAAAGTACCTCTGCAACTACAAATGTACTTCCTCCAACAAATATCATATCATTTTTATCGGCACAGCCTTTTGCCGTTTCATAAGCCTCGTTGACTGAAGAATAAGCCTCTCCTTTCAACTCAAAATCCTTGGCTCTGTTTTCCAATTCTTCAGCATCCATTGCCCGCGCAATATCAGCTTTTACAAAATAATAAATTGCCTGTTTGGGTAAAAGCGCCAGAACTTTGCCGGGATCTTTATCCGCAACCGTTCCAAAAATAAAGTGTAACTGTTTGTAAGCTGTGTTTTCCAGCTGCTCAACAATCGCTCTTATTCCATCTTCATTATGCCCTGTGTCGCAAACGATTAAGGGATTATTACCAAGTACCTGCCAGCGGCCGAGTAAACCTGTATTTGCAATTACACTTTGCAATCCGTTTCGAAGATTATCTTCGTCTACTTGATAACCTTTCTTATTCAATTCCTCAACAGCTTTTAAAACCGTTGGGACATTTTTATGCTGATACTGCCCCAATAAATCAAGCTGCAAATCCTGAGAAACATTATTTCCTTTATTTTCGATATGAAGTTGCTGCTTGCCGCCAACCGTCAGCATCGAATAAGCTACTTCGAAATCCTGGTCAGCAAAATAAATCGGCGTTCCTATTTTTTTCGCTTTTTGTTCAAATACAGCTTTAGTCTCTTTCTGTGTTGTTCCAACAACAACAGGTACATTGGTTTTTATAATTCCTGCTTTTTCAGCAGCAATCTTTTCATGTGTATTGCCCAATAAATTGGTATGGTCAAGGCCAATGTTCGTGATGATGCTTAAATCGGGTGTAATGATATTTGTAGAATCAAGCCGGCCACCAAGCCCCACTTCCATAATTGCAACATCAACCTTTTCTTTGGCAAAATAATCGAATGCCATAGCAACTGTCAACTCGAAGAACGAAGGCTGAATTTTCCACAAATTATTGTTAGTTATAAAATTACTCACCCAATCAACCACAGCCGATTCCGGTATCATTTTGCCATCAATTTTTATCCGCTCCCGAAAATCTTTCAAATGTGGCGAAGTGTACAACCCCGTTTTATACCCTGCCGATTGAAGCACGGATGCCAACATATGCGAAACAGAACCTTTACCGTTGGTACCGGCAACATGAATTGTTCGATATTTTCGGTGAGGATGTCCGTACAATTCATCCAGTTTAAAGGTATTATCGAGTGTATTTTTGTAGGCAGCCGGCCCGGTTCGTTGAAACATAGGCAACTGGCTGAACAAATAGTCTAAAGTAGCTTTGTAATCCAATTAAATCAATATTTATTAACCATTGCAAGTTTATTAAATTTTAACGGACGCTCCCCCATTTCTCGCCAAATTCTATACATTTAAAGCAAATCATTTATATATGCTGAGTAAAACCAAAAAAAGTAAAATTTTCGTTCTTGATACAAACGTGATTTTACACGATCACACGTGTATTTACCAGTTCCAGGATAACGACATTATCCTTCCGATTACAGTACTCGAGGAGCTGGACAAATTTAAACGAGGAAACGACCTTATCAACTTTCAGGCACGCGAATTTACCCGGGTGCTCGATGAAATTGTTGGAGATGACATTTTTAACGGCGGAAAATCGCTTGGTGTTGGAAAAGGCAGAATTCGAATTGAAACCGGCAAACCTTTCTCTGATGAATTAAAAGCATCGTTTAGAGAAGACATTCCGGATCATCGTATTTTGGCCATTGCAGATTACACGGCAAAAACCTACCCTAAAAGGAAAACGATTTTAATCAGTAAGGACATTAACCTTCGCATGAAGGCCAAGTCGTTAGGAATTCAGGCTGAAGATTACAAAACCGACCAGGTAACCGATGAAAACGTACTGGATAAAACCATTACTACTTTCGATAATTTCGACGATCAACTAATCGATCAGCTTTATCAGCAAGGTTCCTTTGCTAAAAACGATGTTAAAGATTTTACTCCTGATGCCAACGAATGCTACATTTTCAGAGGCAACCAGTCGAGTGCACTGGCGCGTTACGACAGTAAATCCGAACGCATTTATCGTGTGGAAAAAAAATCGGCATATGGCATAAAACCACGAAATGCTGAACAGACTTTTAGTTTGAACATGCTGATGGATCCGGAAGTCAGATTAATAGCACTTACCGGAAAAGCAGGAACGGGAAAAACCTTGCTGGCTTTAGCTGCTGCCATTGAACAACACCGCCAATATGAACAAATTTTGCTGGCTCGTCCGATTGTGGCATTAAGCAACCGCGATATTGGTTATTTACCAGGCGATGCCAACGAGAAGATCAATCCATACATGCAGCCGCTTTTCGACAATTTGGCTGTAATAAAACATACTTTCAATCCGCGAAGCAACGAGTACCAGCTTATTGAAGAAATGGTAAAGGAAGAAAGATTGAACATTACGCCACTTGCTTACATTCGTGGACGAAGTTTATCGAATGCCTTTTTCATTATCGACGAGGCGCAAAACCTTACTCCGCACGAAATTAAAACCATTATTACACGTGCCGGCGAAGGAACAAAAATGGTATTTACCGGCGACTTGTGGCAGATCGACTCACCATATCTCGATATGAAATCAAATGGTTTGGCATATATGGTTGACCGCATGCGCAATCAGGAATTGTTTGCACACATTAATTTGGTGAAAGGCGAACGAAGTTATTTGGCCGAACTAGCCAGTAACTTGTTATAGAACGTCATTCCGAACTTGTTTCGGAATCTATTGAGTAATAAAGATGCTGAAACAAGTTCAGCATGACGTAACACAGAATAATAGATTCATAAAGAAGTATTTGCAATAAGCAGCTTTTTTCTACCTTTGCAGCCTATTTAGAATTAGTCAAGATAGCAAGATGGATTACAAGGGGAAGAAAGCTGCTTTTTATACGTTAGGCTGTAAACTTAATTTTTCAGAAACCTCAACCATTGCCGGCTCGTTTAAAGAGGTTGGTTTTGATCGTGTTGAGTTTGATGAAAAAGCCGATGTGTACGTGATTAATACCTGTTCGGTTACCAACCAGGGAGATAAGGCCAGTCGTAATATTGTGCGCAAGGCCGTAAAACAAAATCCTGATGCCATGGTAATCGTGGTTGGTTGCTACTCGCAGTTAAAACCTGATGAAGTGGGTCACATTGAAGGTGTTGACATGGTGCTGGGAACTCAGGAAAAATTTCACATTCCGCACTACCTTGGCGACCTGCACAAACGCGAAACCACCGAGATAAAAACAACACGTTTAGCCGATATAAAAAGTTACCACAAAGCATTTTCATGGGGCGACCGCACCCGTAGTTTCCTGAAAGTTCAGGACGGTTGCGATTATTACTGCTCGTTTTGCACCATTCCATATGCACGCGGACGAAGCAGAAATGACAATATTGCCAACACCATTTTGGAAGCACAAAAGTCGGTTAACAAAGGCTACAGAGAAATTATACTTACCGGTGTAAACATTGGCGACTTTGGCAAATCTACGGGCGAGAATTTTCTTGATTTATTAAAAGCACTGGAACAGGTTGATGGTCTTGAACGACTGCGTTTAGGTTCGATTGAGCCCAACTTGCTGAAAGACGAAATTATAGAGCTGGTATCCAACTCGAAAGTTATAATGCCGCATTTTCATTTACCGTTGCAATCGGGCTCCGACGAGATACTTTCGCTGATGAAACGAAAATATTCAACCGACCTGTACCGAAAAAGAGTGGAACGAATTCGCGAAATCGTGCCTCACGCATTTATTGGTGTTGATGTAATTGCCGGTACTAATGGAGAAACCGAAAAGTATTTCCAGGAATCGTTCGATTTCCTTAATAGTCTGGAAATTTCGCAACTTCATGCATTTACCTATTCGGAAAGAAGTGGAACGCAGGCACTGAAAATTCCATGGAAAGTAGATGTGGAAGAACGCAAAAACCGTACTCAAAAATACATCAACCTGTCGGAGAAAAAGTTACGCGCTTTTTACGAAAAACATATCGGATCAACCCAAACGGCACTTTTCGAAGCGCAGAAGAGCCAGGATAAAATGCACGGTTTTACCGAAAACTACATTAAAGTTGAGGTGTCCTATCAGGAAGAACTGGTAAATAAGCTGGGCAGCGTAAAATTAAAGTCAATTCTGCCAAACGGAAATGTTGCTGTAGATTTCATCGCCTGATTTTTCAATACTTTTGTGCAAAACAGCTAAAGATGGATTACAAAGAACTTTGTTTTCAAGTACAAAATATAGCACACAGCACAGGTAATTTTATCCGTGGCGAGCAAAAAAAGATCACGGAGAAAAATATTGAAATAAAAAGTGTTGCCAGCCTGGTAACCTACGTTGACAAAACGGCTGAAAAACAAATCGTAAAAGCATTGAAGCAACTGGTTCCGGAAGCCGGTTTTGTTGCCGAAGAAGGAACTGCCGAATCGAATAACGAAAAATACACATGGTTTGTCGATCCGCTGGATGGCACAACCAACTACCTGCACGGCTTAGCGCCGCACTCGGTTAGCATTGCTTTGGCCGTAGACAACGAATTAGTATTGGGCGTTGTATACGAGGTTGGCGCCGACGAAATGTTTTATTCATGGAAAGGTGGCCCTGCATACTGCAACGAGGAAATTATTCATACTGCAAAGCGATCAAAATCGGAAGACACACTAATAGCAACAGGTTTCCCCTATTATGATTTCGATAAAGTGGATGAGTACATTGGAGCCATGAAAGAACTGATGCAATCAACTCGTGGAATTCGTCGTTTTGGATCGGCAGCTATCGATTTGTGTTACGTTGCAGCCGGACGCTTTGATGCTTTTTACGAGCATGCATTGCATGCCTGGGATGTGGCAGCGGGCGTATTTATTTTGCAGCAAGCAGGTGGAAAAACCACTGATTTTAACGGAGGTAAAAACTGGTTGTTTGGTGGCGAAATTGTTTCGGCAAGTAATGCTTATTTCCCCGAATTCTTTGGAATCATAAACAAATATCTGGGCGAAAAGTAATTCCTCCTGTCATTTCGACGATCCACGAAACTTTAACGATTCCAAAAGAAGGATGAGATGCTGAAACAAGTTCAGCATGACGTATCATGTAAATAACTACCGCTGTTAAGAACGTCACCCTGTCCGTCAGTTGACGGATTCAGGGCCTAGTTTTGAGAATCTGTAACAACAGAACTATTCTTGAACAGATTTTTTTAGTCCTTAGAATTGACAGCCATGTTTTTTTGTAAATTGCAGGAAACAAATTACCATGGCAGAAAAACAAATTGCAATTCTTCGGGAGCAACTGGCAAAATTAGACGAAAAGAAATTCGATCTTGACGCCTGGAAAACGCACACCCTGATTTTTTTGGAACGAATTTTCGGGAAAGACAATTCGAAAATTAAGCTGATACAGGAGCTGCATTACGATTACTCGAGTTGGAGTTTGCGCGATACTGCTGCCGCGGGAAAAGCCAAAGACAAAGACCCCGTGAAAATGCGTGCCAGCGAAATTCTGGAAGCCACAATTATTGAACTGGAAACGCTCGGGCTTCCCGATGAAGAGGGAGAACAGCAAAAAGTTTGGGAATTATTGCAAGACGAATTAACCGGAAAGCAGGTAAAAGAAATTGATGCTTTGGTAAAATCAGACGACAAAGAGAAAGCAAAAAAAATCAGCGAAATTCTTGAAAATCTTGAAAAAGAAAACCTTTCTTTGCTGATCGCAAAACTACTTTTGAGCTGATTTATGAGCAAAGACAAAAAGATTGCCATTGTAATTTTAAACTGGAACGGGGTAAAACTTTTTCCCGATTATCTCCCATACGTAATCGAACATTCAAAAGGTGAAAACATTGAGGTAATTGTTGCCGACAACGGATCGACTGACAATTCACTGGAATTTTTGAAATCCAACTACCCGGAAGTAACGTTGCTTGACCTCAAAGAAAATTACGGTTTTGCCAAAGGTTACAATGTGGCTTTAAACCAAATTGACGCCGATTATTTTGTACTGTTGAATTCGGATGTAAAAGTGGAGCCAAACTGGATTCAACCTTGCATCGATCATTTTGAGCGGGATGAAAAAGTAGTAGCCATTCAGCCCAAAATTTTAAGTTTTAACAAACCCGAACTCTTTGAATATGCCGGAGCAGCAGGTGGTTTTATCGACAAATTTGGATACCCGTTTTGCCGAGGCCGTATTCTTGATCATGTGGAAAAAGACGAAAATCAATACGATCAGTCGGGCGAAATTTTCTGGGCAACAGGAGCGTGTATGTTTGTTCGGGCCGAAGCTTTTAAAAACTCAGGCGGTTTGGATGCCGATTTCTGGGCCCACATGGAAGAAATTGATTTGTGCTGGCGCTTGAAAAATCAGGGCTACAAAATTGTATACGAACCCGGCAGTGTAGTTTATCATCTGGGCGGCGGAAGTCTCGAATACGGAAATCCCAAAAAGGTCTACCTCAACTTCCGGAACAATCTTTACATGTTGTATAAAAATCTACCTCGAAAGAATTTCCTTCCGCTTTTTTTAACTCGAATGATTTTGGATGGCGCGGCGGCAGCCAAATTTTTGCTAGGCAGAGAATTCAAAGCCTTTGGTGCTGTGGCAAAAGCACACCGCGATTTCTACAAAAACCATTCAGCACTGCGCAAAAAAAGAAAGAATTTGTTAAAGTTGGCAAGTGTTAACAATCACAAACAGATCTATTCCAAAAGCATCATGTGGAAGTTCTTTGTACAGAAAAAATATAAATTTGCCGAACTGAATTTCAACCCGGAATAACCATGCAAAAATTAAAATTTCAAGAACCCGTTTACACCTATCACATTGATTTTGTTGGACATGTAAACAATATTATTTACGTACAATGGCTGGAAAATGCCCGGGTAAAACTCATCGAAGCCATGGGATTATCCATTTCTCAAATTGCTGTCGACGACGATATTTTACCCATTATCACAGAAACGAACATTCAATATAAAAAACCATTTTTTCTGAGCAACGAAGTGCATGTTGAAGTCTGGGTTTCAGAGATTTTTAATGTATCGGCTAACTTCAAATTCCGTTTCCGAAACGAAAAAGGCGAGATCTGTTCCACTGCACAACAAAAGGTTTTGTTCATCGACCGCGCCACACAACGCCCGTCTCGTAAGTTTGTGAAATACAGGGAAAATTTCGAAAAATACCTTTTGGAAGACAGCGAGAGTTAAGGACAAGATTGTCCTGATATCCGAACTTTCTTTTGCCAATTCAAAAAACCGTTATAACTTTGCCCCGACATTTACGCAATGGGGTGTCCCGATTAAGCATCGGGACTGAGATTATACTCAAAGAACCTGATCCGGTTAGCACCGGCGTAGGGAGAGCGAAAAGGATTTGTTCCTACCTCATTGGTTAGTTTATTAACCAATTATTCAAAAATGAAAAAATTTAGTTTGATGCTGCTATTGCAAATTATGGCAGTAATTGCTTTTGGGCAAATTAGTTTAACAGGCGTTGTTAAAGGAGATGGAGAAGCTTTGGCCGGTGCCAGTGTGGTAATCGAAAAATCATTCTATGGCGTTTCAACCAATGCTGACGGGAGTTTTGAATTCAAAAATCTGAAACCCGGCGATTACACGCTGTTGGTTTCATTTATCGGTTTCGAGCCACAAAAAATCGACCTTCAATTATCAGAAAGCAAAAGTATTGAAGTCGACCTGGAACCCAACGTTATTATGACTGATGAAGTGTTGATTTCTGCAACCCGCGCAGGCAATAAAACACCGGTTGCATACAGCAACGTAAGCAGCGACGAAATTGCCAAACGCAACATGGGGCAGGATATTCCGTTTTTGCTGAATCTTACCCCGTCGTTTGTTACTACTTCTGATGCAGGAGCCGGAGTGGGTTACACCAATTTCCGCGTACGTGGTACGGATTTGAACCGTATTAATGTAAGTGTGAACGGAATTCCATTGAACGATGCCGAATCGCACGGTACGTGGTTTGTCGACCAGCCGGATATGGCTTCGTCGTTGGAGAATGTGCAAATTCAGCGCGGTGTGGGAACATCAACAAACGGTGCCGCTGCATTTGGTGCCAGCATTAACCTGCAAACCAATTCGCTGAACAAGGAAGCTTACGGCTCATATAAAACCGCTGCAGGAACATTCAATACATTTAAAAATACACTATCAGCCGGAACAGGCTTGATCAATGACCATTTTACGGTTGACGTTCGTTTATCAAAAGTTACGTCTGACGGTTTTATCGACCGTGCCAGCTCTGATCTAAAATCGTTCTTTGTTTCCGGAGGTTATTACTCGGAAAATACGATCGTTAAAGTGAATGTATTTACAGGTTACGAAGAAACTTACCAGGCGTGGTACGGTGTTCCAACTGTTCGTTTAAATAACGACACAGAAGGCATGCAACGATATGCCGATCACTGGCTCATGACACAGGAAGAAGTGGATCATATGATGGCTTCGGACAGCAGAACTTACAATTATTATAATTACAAAAACCAGGTTGACCATTATATCCAGGATCATTACCAGTTGCATTTTTCGCACAAATTCAACCCGAATCTGAATTTAAATGCTTCGTTACATTACACCTACGGACGTGGTTATTATGAGAATTATAAAGCGGATGAAGATTTGGCAGATTACCAACTCCCAAATATTGAAATTGGTGATGCGGTGATTGAAACCACTGATCTGATCAACCGCAAATGGCTCGATAATGATTTTTACGGATTCACCTACTCGCTGAACTACAATAAGAACAACAGCGACTTTACCTTCGGCGGTGGCTACAATATTTATGATGGAAACCACTTTGGAAATGTGATTTGGGCACAATACCTGGGCGAAGCAGAATACGATCATGAGTGGTACCGCGGAACCGGTCTGAAAAAAGACTTTAACGTGTATGCGAAATATAACTGGCAGGTAGCAGAGCAACTGAATTTGTTTGCCGATTTACAGTACCGAAGAATTGATTATACCATTGATGGAATTGATGATGATTTGCGCGACATTAGCCAGGATCACGACTTCAATTTCTTTAACCCAAAACTTGGTATTTTTTACCAGGTTGCCGATAATCAGAATTTATACCTGTCGTTTGCAGTGGCTAACCGCGAACCCAATCGTACAGCTTTTGTTGATTACCCTGCTAGCAACGAGCCACCTGTGCACGAAACTTTACACGATTGGGAATTGGGCTACAACTACGCTTCATCGAAATTCTCGTTTGGTGCCAACTTTTATTTTATGAACTACAAAGATCAGCTGGTAGTTACCGGACAGATCAACGACGTGGGATCTGCGATTATGGTAAATGTTGATGAGAGTTACCGGAGTGGTATCGAGTTACAAGCCGGTGTTCAAATTGCCAACGATTTTCAATGGAATGGAAACACGACTTTGAGCATCAACAAGATTAAAGATTTTACGGAATACGTTGATAACTGGGACACTTGGGGACAAGATGCATTTGATTTGGGAACTACCGATCTGGCGTTCTCACCAAATTTTATAGCTAACAGTCAGTTTATTTATTCGCCCGGAGAAAATTTCAGCCTTGCATTTATTTCGCAGTATGTTAGCGACCAGTACATTGACAATACATCGAGCGACAATCGGAAATTGGACGCTTATTTTATAAATCATCTGAAAGCAGACTATTCGTTTAAAACAAATCTGTTTGATGAAATCACGCTGCATTTTATGGCCAACAACCTGTTTAATGTGGAGTACGAAACCAATGCCTGGGTTTATCCTTACCTGCTTGGTGGCGAACGTTACAAAATGGATGGTTATTATCCGCAAGCCGGAGCGCACTTTATGTTTGGTGTAGATTTTACATTTTAAAACTACAGTTGCTACAAAGAAAAACGGCTGCACTAGTAAGTGCAGCCGTTTTTTTTATGTTGTATCATACTATTCTAAAATCACTTTCCCTTCAATTTCTACCAACAGATCATCGCGACAAATATCGGCCAAAATATAAACCACAGGTAAATCACCATAAAACTTTTTAACCTCGCTACGAATTTTTCCGTAATCTTTTCGGTCTTTAACGTAAACCCGGGCGTGTCCGAATTTTGGATTGGCAACATCGTCGGGTAAACCAGCAAGAACCTCTTCAGAATACAATCGTTGCATGTTCTGAATCGTTACTTCTGTTTGTTTGGCTGCATCTCCAACACCAACAGTCATTTCTCCAATGATAGATGCCGTTCCGGAAATAAAAATCATCTTTTTATCGCGATACCTAAAATAACGTGCCCTCTCAAATTTTGGGGTTGTTTTTAGGTTCCACTCCTTGCCCACCAAAACTTTTTCGCTGTAATTATGTGCTGATACTTGCTCTGTATTGTCAACCGGTTGTGTAAGTAATTCTTTTGATTTTGCGGCAACAAATTCAATTAGTACACCCCCATGGCGCATTCCAATCCCCGTTGCAGCGGGATAACCTTTCTGGTCAAAAACATTTCCGTAAGCATCTGACCTTACATTGTTAAACTCCTGATAACGTTGTTCTTCATCATCAAATCCCAAAATATCTTCCAGGTAATTCCATTGACGAATGATAGAATTCAGCGGAAATTGCGCTTCCTCAAAAGTTTCAACAAGCTCGTCGAAAGCTTTTTCAGCATTCAGTTTACAACTGCTGTTATCATTGGCATGAACAGTTCCCATCAAAATCTCGGTTCCCCCATTACTAAATAGAGCAGTGGCATTCTTACCTTCCGAAATCATTTGATAGTCCCAATATTCCGGATCGTAGTAATAAGCCTCAACAATTACCTTACAACTTAAAGGGGCCTGTGCGATAAAACTTACAAGAATCTCACGGCCAACCAATTCTTTCAACTGGTCGCGTAAATCGTTTAAAAGTTTATCGTACTCCGAATTTGAATTGGTATCGACAAAGAAATTAAGTTTAAAAATACGTTTTCCTGAATTAATTTTTTCAAGCTGCATCAAGCAACTTTGCAGTTGAGCATTTAAGTTGCCACAAGCATTTTCAGGTTTTATATACGTTCTGTCTCCGTTTAGAAAATACATTTTATCTCCCCCTCACTCAAACAAATAAAGCACAAATATGGGTGTTTTTTAAATGAAAAAAATGATTTCAGTCAAATTTCTTGTAATAAGTACAAAAAGCCTTGTAACACTGTGCATAAATCAGGCTTTCCTTAACCGACTAATAATCACCACTTGCCTTTGCACCGTTAAGCACGGCTTCTGTTGAACCAATACCCAAACGATCGGCTCCTTGTTCAAGAAATGCAACTGCCGTTTCCCAGTCACGGATGCCACCCGATGGTTTTACCTGCATTTTATCGCCAACCGTTTTTACCATCACTTCAATGTATTCCGGTTTGGCACCTCCCGGCCCGAAACCTGTTGATGTTTTTACAAAATCGGCACCTGCTTCGTACGACAATTCGCAGGCTTTAGCAATTTGCTCCAAAGTTAAATGACCACTTTCCTGGATAACTTTTACCAATACATTGTGTTGGTGTGCCACTTCCACAACGGCTTTTATGTCATCGCGCACATAATCGTATTCGCCCGAAAGAAACCGCCCAATATTCATTACCATATCAATTTCGTCGGTTCCATCTTTAATGGCCTGTTTTGCCTGAAATGCTTTCACCGGTGTTGCATCTGCACCGTGCGGAAAACTTAGCACACACGAAACTTTTACACCACTGTCTTTCAACAATTCTTTGGCAGCTTTTATATCGCAAGGTTTCACACACATGCTGAATACCTTGTTTTTAATGCACATTTCTGCATTATCCTTTAGGTCGGCCAACGTTTGTTCGGGTTTTAAAACCGCATGGTCAATGGTTTGTGCTACCTGTTCTTTTGTATACATATTCTATTTTTCTGTTATTGCTTTTAGTATTTCTTGTGCTCGCGGTAAATCTGCTTCAACTACAAACAGGTCAATGGCTGAAGGTACTCCTTCGCCAAAACCGGCGGCAAGTCCCTGCTTAAATCCATCTTTTATCATGGCATTTATTCCAACTGTTTCCAATTCCTGTTTTAATCTACTGATTACAACTTCATCACCTGTCAAGAGTTTTACAATTTTATCTTGTTTGTCCATCAAAATTGATTTAGCAATTAGTCTTCCATTTCTTTTAAAATCTGCTCTACCTGCTCGTTGGTTTTGGTCAGTTTATCCTTACAGGTTTTTAGCAAAACCGAAACGCGTTTTACTTTCTCGGCCAGTTCATCCACATCCAGCTCTTCATTTTCTATTTTTTCAAGAATTTCTTCGATCTCAGCCATCGCTTCGCTGTATGAAATCTTTTTAGCTGCCATATCTTATTTTTTTATGATTTTACTTTCTACAGTTCCATCGGCAAAGCGTGTTTCCAGTTCTTCCCCCACTTTAACATCTTTGCTCGACTTTATTATTTTTCCATCTTTTAAAGTTACAGTAAATCCACGTTTTAACACGTTTTCAGGATTAAGTAATCGTATCGAATTTTCATTTATCAGAATTCGATCGTGCTCTTTTGCCAACATGTTTCGCACACGTCCGGCCAACAGATCTTGCTGATGATTTACTTTTGCATTCTCTTTATAAACAGCTTCTCCCACCACTCTTCTCAGTATACGCTGTTTTTTGCCAATATTGTTTTTTGCTTCTACAAACCACACCGAAAGTCCCGAATCCAAACCGTGTTTCAGTTTACTTAGTTCGTTGTGCTTTTTAAACGAAAACCGGCTAACATTTTGTTGCAGTTCGTTGCTTCGTTTATTCAACTGCTGCTGCCTGTAATTTATAAAATCGGTAACAGAGTATTTTAATGATTCAACTGCCCGTTCCAGCTTTTCCTGTTTAGCATCCAACGTTTCGCGGGTTAGTTGCACAATGCCATTTTCCAATTCCAATAAACGTTCGTAATACCGTTCAACTCCGCTTACAAAAAATTCGGCTACCGCGGTTGGAGTTTTCATTCGTGTATGCGCCACCAGGTCTATAATCGTATCATCTTTTTCGTGACCAATACCTGTAATTACAGGAAGTAAAAATTGTGTAATGTTCATCGCCAGATCGTAGTCATCAAAACTACTTAAATCGGCAGTTGCTCCTCCACCGCGAATAATGGCAACCGCATCAAAAAAATCGTCGTACGCAAAAATCCGGTCAAGCGCATTTATAATTGAAGGCACGGTTTCGGCTCCCTGCATGTAGGCCTCAAACAGTTTGGTGTAAAACTTAAAACCATATTCGTTGTTCTCCAACTGGTTCATAAAATCCTGGTAACCGGCAGCTGTTGCCGACGAGATTACAGCAATTTTTTGCGGTACCAAAGGCAGCTCCAGTTCTTTGTTCATATCGAAAACACCTTCAGCCTTAAGTCGATTTATTATCTCCTTTCGCTGCATGGCCATGTCGCCAACCGTGTAGGTCGGATCAATGTCTTTTATATTCAAACTTAAACCGTAAGCCGGATGATATTCTACCGTTGCCTGCACCAGCACTTTTATTCCTTCAGTAAAAAGCTGTCCGGTACTGGTTTCGAAATAAGGTTTTAACATGCGGTAAGTATACGACCAAATGGTGGCCCGCGAACGCGCTGTAATAGTATTTCCTTCTTTCTCAACTAACTCCAGGTAACAATGACCACTTCTGTTTTGCTTTAGCTCGCTCACTTCGGCAACCACCCACACCGTTCCCGGAAATGCATCAAGTAATGCATCTTTAATTCGTTCATTTAGTTGCGAAAGCGTGAGTTGCTGGTTCATCGTTTACCTTATTTTATTGATCTTAAAGGTTTCAACATTGCTCTTCGTTTGGATTAAAAGCAAATATATACCGGCTTCAACATTTTCAAGATTATTTAATACGACAGAATGTGCAGCCGGTTTTTGCCAGCTTTGCACAACACTGCCATCCAATGAATAAAGTTTAATAACTAGTTTATTGAGCTGAAGATCTGTCGCAGATTGAAGAACGATCCGGTTGCGTACAGGGTTTGGATAAATTGTCCAGTTATTGTTTTGCTCGGCAATTGCCACTGAAACAGGATCCAGCAATGTACTGGCGATCCTCACATTTGGCACACCGTATCCCTGCAATGAATCGGGCGAATTATATAAATGTCCGCTTCGTTCGAGTGCATCTTTTATTTCGATGGCAGTTTTTTCGGGATAAGCCTGCCAAAGTGAGGCTGCCATACCAGCCAGAACCGGCGATGAAAATGAAGTTCCACTTGCCATGCCTATCGAACCATCCGAGCGCTGCAAAGTAGTTCGATAGCCCATAGCCGAAACATTTGGTTTTAAAGCTCCGTCGGCCGCCGGTCCGGCAGATGAAAAGTAAGCGGGATCAAAATTCATATCAACAGCGCCAACGCCGATTACATTTACCCCGTCAGAAGGTGCAACAATTCTAAACCATGCATCGTTCCGTTCATTTCCGGCACTGGAGAATACAAGCATCCCGCGCGATGCGGCAATGTTTGCCCCTCGTGTTACGCGAGTTGTATTTCCATCCAAATCGGCATAAACATGGTTGGTAGCTGCATCCTGAAATTCGGTATATCCTAACGATGAGTTTATAATATCAGCCCCCACGCTGTCGGCAAATTCGGCAGCTGCAACCCAGTTGTCCTCTTCAATAATATATTCAGAATTCGTGTCCTCGGAGCGCAACAACCAATACGAAGCTTTTGGTGCAGTTCCGATCAGCTCTCCAGGAATATTTCCGCCCATGCACGACAGTACACTCATTCCGTGGTAATTGGTAGAAAAGAAATCGGAATCAGGATTTACAAAATCTTTTGTTCCCAGTATCTGGTTGTTAAACCACAAGCTATCGAATGCCGGATATACATCGGCCCGGTAAAAGCCACCATCCAAAATGGCAATTTGTACATTCTGCCCCTTGAAATTATTGTTGTGCAAAAACTGTCCTTCCATCATTCCAACCTGGTGAACAGAACCACCATAAAGTGTTGAATCAATTGGCGGAGTATCGGTAAAATTTTCATCCGAAAATTTATTGGTCACACTTTTTGTTGTTGAGGCTGGTTTTGTAAGCTGTATTTCGCGAACAAAATCCCAATACAAAACGCTGTCGGCTAAATTCGCAGAATCGCAACGAACAGTAATTCCATTCAACCATTTTGTGGCATGTACCAACTCTACACTAAGGGTAAGCACCGAATCGATGTAGTTTTGATTAACCGGCAAATCAAGTGAATCGATGGCAATATTTTGATTATTGCGACGCTGAATGGCTCTTGCCGATAGATATTCTTCAGGGTGATCCAACGTATATTCAGAATTATTTTTATCGGTAAATCCAATCCAAAAATAATTCTGTGCATCTACTTGTTGAAATCCCAGTAATAGCGCGCCAAGGAGTATAATTGCATACTTCATTTTGATAAAATATTCGATACCTAATAAACGCCCAAGTTAATGAAATAATAGCTTTTTACCTTGATTGGCAAACAGTTTTATCGCTGTTGTTTATCTCGCATCATATATTCCGATGGATCTTGCAGAAACTCTTCCGGATCAACGATAGAACCTTTATTCTTTTCCAGTTCTTTCATTTTCAAATTGTCTACACTGTCGCGCACAGCCGGATTAAGAATTTGACCGTTATCGTAGTAAAGTGTGTATTTGAGATTGCCTTCCTTATCGAAATATTTCCACTCGCCGTGCCGCAGGTTATTTTTGTATTCGGCAACCAATTCCTGTCGTCCATTTTCATAGCTCACCAAAAACAAACCGTGGCGCATGCCCAGTTTCATTTTACACTGCATATAAGGTTCGCCACTTTTATAAAATACCTGGTAATCGCCATCTTCTTTGTCGTTCACCCATTGCTTTTCCTCCATCACTTCTCCCGTATCGTAATACTGATGCGATGTTCCGTACTTCAATCCATGTTTATATTCTTCGTCGGCAGTAAGCTGGTTATTCTTGTATATTTTCCAAACACCTTCCTTTTGCTGGTTCACATAGTTTCCTTCGGCCACTTTTTTGCGCCAAACATCAAATAGTTGTGTGTAGGCTGTGTCGCCTTTGTATTCAATCAGTGCTTTTAATTGCCCACCCGGATGATAGCGTTTCCATTCGCCAACCGGCTTGTCATCTTTAAAGTTTCCTTCATAAATTAATCGTCCATTTTCTTGCTTCTTCTGCCAAAATCCCTGGCGCAAACCGCTAGCATCGGTCTGATTTACTTGTGAAAAAACCAACGATGGAATAAAAACTAAAAGCACAAACAAATATCTCATAACACACTTTTTAGGTAGAACGCGAAATTAGGGATTTATTTTGTCTGACATAAAATCAGCCCTAATAATCACCCGTTAATTTGCTAACTTCACCACATAAACCAACTAACTTTCAAGAATGAAAAAACTTAAACTTCTGCTAAAAATTTTTGCAGGTCTTTTTGTAATCGTCGTTATATTGTTTTTAAGTTTCCGAACCTATTTATTTTCTGATGATGTTCAACTGGTAAAATCGATAACACAACAACTTCAATCGAAAAAAGTAATGGTTATTTTTGCTCATCCTGATGATGAATCGTACACTACCGAGTTGCTTCTGAATGCTGAAAAGGAAGGAATTGAAACGGCACTGCTGACTTTCACTCCGGGCGATGCGGGAACACAAATGCCACAGGTTTGCCAACAACAGTTTTTGGGCGATGTACGAAAAGCAGAAGTATACAAAAGTGGTTATGCACTGGGAGTTGATTACCAAAAAGTTTTTGATTATAGCGACGGCACACTAAAAGACCAACGGTTGCCGCAATTAGTTGATGACATACAACAAGAACTGGAAAAGTTTAAACCTGATTTGATTGTAACGTTTTGGCCCGAAAGCGGAATGACCATACACCCCGACCACATGACAATAGGGAAAGCAACACAACTGGCTTTTGCCAATTATAAAAAAGGTAAAAATGCCAAACTGGCTTATACGATTATGCCCTCAAAAGTGGTATCGATGTTGGGTGGCGACGAAATGCAAAAGCTACAACCCGAGGCTAACATTTCAATTAAAGCAAATGCCGCTGCAAAAGTCAGGCTTTGGAATATTAATGCCTCGCAAAAACAATTTGTAAAAGATTATACGGGAATACCCGACTGGCTGATTTACCGACTGATAAACCGTGAATATTATTTTGTGGAATAATCAAAGATTCCAAATTTGAACCGTCATTCTGAACTTGATTCAGAATCTGTTCAAATCAATATTTACATCCTGAAACAAGTTCAGGATGACGTTCATTGTTTATTTTGCAGTTTAATCAATAAATCTCTTTGGTCATTCGCTCGGTGGCTGTCATGTAGTAACGTGCAAAGTTATCGTCTTTCATAAAAACGGTAAGCTGCTCGCGCCAGGTTTCTGCTTCTTCCGAAAGTATGGCAATTCGACGACCGGCTTCTTTATCGTTCGGATTAGCACGAAATGCTTTAATCACCGGGATAAATTCGTCCATCCAATCCTCGTAACGATCCATCAATTGTTGCTGATCGCTTTCCAACGGAAATTCAGCTTTATCATTCAACACTTTCGCTGATAGCTTTTCGCCGGCAACTGCTCCCGCGCCGATTGTCATCCCCAATTTTGTTAAAAAGGCTCTTCTTGATTGTTCGTATTCGTTGCTCATTTCTGCTTTTTTTATCCACTTTTCACAAACATAACTGAGCCGGGAATGTTTACGAAAAGAGCAAAAAAAAGCCCTTTCACCGTATGATGAAAGAACTTTTATTTATCGTTTCTCTAAACCTTATTTTACTTCTTCAAAGTCAACAAGTACTGATTTATTATTTTATATTTTTTTGCACAAATATGGTACTACTAGTGTATAGGATAAATTAAATGGTTCCTGAAAAAAGGTAGCTAGTACATTAAAAATATTCCAGATAAAACCCCACATAAAAAATAATAGAATCGTTAGAAGGAAAGTTGATCTGTATTCTTTTTGTATATAATTACCTTCTTTCATAGTCAATAGTATTCATGTACTTTTCACGTTTTTTATTCATTTCCTCTGATTGCTTTTCGCACTTTCTTCGAAGCTGTGTTAAAATCTTTGATCCTTCATATTCATCAATAAGATTTACCATTTCTTCGGGATCTTGCTTAAGGTTAAATAGTTGTTCGAAGTCAGGCTTTCTGCCTTTAAAGTCAAGGTCGGCTTCATCGAAATGCACAATTCCATCGTACATTCTTATGTATTTCCAATTGCCAGATCTTATCCCTTCGCAAAACGGATTATCGCGCAGGGTAAACAGGCTTTCAAGAAAAAGTTCATCGCGCCATTTAGGATTTTCGTTATAAACAAAAGGTTTCAAACTTTTACCATCCATATTTTCGGGAGCTTCAATTCCTGCATAATCGAGTATGGTTGTAGTAATATCGAGGCTTGAAACCAATTCATTAATCTTCCTGCCACGCATTGGTTCTGGAAGTCTGGGATCGTAAACAAAACAGGGGATTTTTGTGGTCAGGTCGTAAAGTAATCCCTTTCCCCCCATTCCATACTCACCCATAAGCAACCCATGGTCACTTCCAAAAATGATAACAGTATTTTCGGCAAATCCTCTTTTTTCAAGGCTTTTAAATAATTCACCAACAATATAATCTAACCCGGTTATTTGTTGAAAATATCGGATATGATGCTCTGTGCATGAAATCGCATTGTAGTTGTAAATATAAGTTTCGTTTGCCCTTCCCTGATATTGATCCATAATAGCCTCAGGAATAAATCGATAGGGATCTGTAGCTGTTTCTTCCGGTATTTCAATAGTTAAATTGCGATATAGTTTATCGTAAAAAGGACTTCCTTTTAGCCTGGGATTTTCATTCGCAGCCACCAGCATTATTCCGGCTTCTTCATTTTCAGGAAACATTGAAGTTGTTTGACTGCCATGTGGAACAGAGAAACTTACCGACAGGCAAAAAGGTTTATCATCGGGCACAGAATCGAGAAAACGTTCCATACTTTCGCCCATAATGGGCGTGATTATATCTTCATCCGAATCAAAATATTCTTTACAATTATCAGCTGTCTTAGGAAAAAACCTTGCCCAGCCATTATGACCACGCCAAAAGTCAAATTTTTCTTCCACTCTATCTTTAAATGTGTAATATTCAATACCGATTTTACCAATAAACCCGGTAAAATATCCATCATTTCGGAGTAATGCAGGGTAGGATTTTTCCCACTGCTTGTCGGTTAGTTTATAGGAAGACGAAAAACCCACGGCATGTTTTCTTTCGCACATACCGGTAAATAGCGATACCCGACTTGGAGAACAAACCGGAGTTGCGATGTAAGTGTTTGTAAATCGCACCCCGTTTCCAATAAGTTTATCGAAATTTGGAGTTTTTACATAAGGATGCCCATCGCAACTAAATGTATTATCGCGCTGATCGTCGGTAAGTAAAAAAATGATATTTGGCTTTTGGGCAAATAAAACGGAAGAGAAAAAAAGAAATATAAGTGATAGTTTCAATTTCATTGCATTATTGAATTGATGATTATTTAACTGATAGTGTTTAAATTAAAGCATGCCAGACCAGTTTTGAGAATAATAAGCCTGCTTTATCTTATATTTTAAATCTGGATCATTCTTTAAGTTTGCCAGATTAATCAAATCCATATGAATGTAAAAATTTAACCAGTAGGCATAATTGTATTTTTCATGAATAGAATTTGGATGAATTAAGTTGGAATACCAGGCTGTATTTAAATTATATTTTTGAGCGATTTTTATTGCCAAAAGAGCCTGCTCCCACATATCATCAGCAACATTTAAAAATAAATTATGGTAGTCTTCATAATTCATATTTTCAGTTTCTATTACTTTGCACCGATCATCAATTCCAAATTCTTTGAGCAAAACCTTTTCTTCAAAGATGGTATCTCCATCCAGATCGTACATTATTTTATCCAAAAATCCATTCCCGTCAGTATCCTCGTACTTTACTGTTGCAAAAATTTCAGGTTCTTCCTGGTCGCGAAGGTTTGTTCCATTATAAATTCCTCCGTAGCCTTGATAATATTTAGCATTTTGATCGATTCGCCAGGCTCCCCACTCCGCTCCAAAGAGATGAATTCTACCATCGAAATTGGCAACATACAACCTACCTTTCCCTGAGTTATCCTGATCAAATTCACCCCGGTCTCCCGAAGCATCAGCCTGGCGGTTATTATCCAATCCACCGTTATTTTGTCCAATTTTAAAAAGGTCAAGCGGTTCATATAGCTCTACCCTTTCCCACCTGGCGCAATCATCGTCTTCATCAAAAGTAAACCAACAGAAATCCCATTCACCTTTATTAAATACCAGCTTGTATGCATTATTATGATTTGGGAACAAGAGTACATCATTATTTCGCCATCGTTTATCGTAAAAATATTTGTCGGTTCCGTCTAGCCCTTTCAGGCTTTTAAAAACATTCTTCTGATCCTGATAGTCAAATCCTTTTCCCATAAACCTGAAACTCATATCAAAATCAAATTCATTTCCCGGAGCATTATCGTTATCTAAATCAAAAGAAATATCTACGTGATCTATCGTCCCGTCAAACCTAACGCCCCTTTCTGAATCTTTTATTTCTCCGTCTTCTGAATGCGGCGGTATCCCGTTAATATCAATGTGGGTGTCGCAGAGCCTAATTGCGTATTCAGAAATATTATCGCTGTCGGGATCAAAAAACAGGAATGGATTCTCCCAATTCATTCGCAGATCGTTAATATTAAATGTTGAAGTGTGGGCTTTTAAAAATAAACTTTGCCCATGGTAATCCTCAAAAAAATGGCTGTGACCATATTTTTCCCAGCATTTTAGCAGTATAACATTCCAGTTTATGTAATTAAAAACTTCATCATCATCGGTATCAACAACAATCATATAATGTCCCGGAAACGAAGTGGATGTTTGAGAAAGATCGGCATTATCAACTACCACCTGAATATCTGCATCACCATCTCCGTCTTCATCTCCGAAATCCACAATAAAATCATGGGCATGACCGTAATTGCTGTCTCTGTTTTTATCAATCATCATACAGTCCGAATCAAGATCTCCTTCCAAATCTCCAAATTTCATATCATCATCATCATCGATCCACATTACAGGAATATTATCATTCATTTTAGTTTTAAGAATATCAGGATCGCCATCGCCGTCGAGATCTTCATAGGATATTTGACTAATTTCAGTTGCCAGCATGGGCCGGAATGGTGTCAGTAATTGGTTCGATCGTTTTGTTTGTTGCGCATGAACAACCATTGGAAACAGTGCGCACAGTATGAAAATTAGAGACTTTAAATATTTCATTGCCGCAAATTATTTTATATCAAAAGTTAAGTCTCCGATAATTCTAAGTCGTTGAGAAACCACGCCTGTTGTTTCGACATCCTGATATCCTGTAAATCCTGGTTGTTTCCCTCCTACTGAAATGGTAAACCAGCCCGGTTCAATCACCCGTTCGCTCTTATTATTAATCATTGAAAATAAATATGGATCAAGAGTAAATTCGAGTTTTTTACTTTCTCCAGACTTTAAATGAATACGTTTAAATTCGGACAGTTGGTGTATCGGGCGTGGTGTTGAACCTTTTTCATCGGATATATAGATTTGTACAACCTCATCACCATTATAATTTCCGGCATTTTTAACTGTAACACTTACCCTTACCGGCTCACCGGCATTAATATTTTCAGGTATTTGCAGATCGGAATATTCAAATTTTGTATAGCTTAATCCATAGCCAAACGGATATAATGGCTCATCTGAAAAATAACGATAAGTCCTGCCAGCCATATCATAGTTTTCAAAAGGGGGCAGCTGGTCAACCGATTTATAGAATGTGACCGGTAGTCTTCCTGCAGGATTGTAATCGCCAAAAAGAACATCAGCAACGGCAGTACCACCTTCCTCGCCCGGATAACCAATATGTAAAATTGCGTCAACATTATCCTGTGCCCAGTTAACAGCTACCGCACTTCCTGCATTCAGTACCAGGATAACTGGTTTGCCCAACGCTTTAACTGCTTTTAGAAGTTGCCTTTGTTTTTCGGGCAAGCTAATTTTTGTACGATCGCCCCGGTCGAAACCATCGATACTGATTGGCATTTCTTCACCCTCTACCCTCTGCGATAAACCAAGCACGAGTACTGCAACATCGGCTTCACGAGCCACCTCTACTGCTTTTTCCAGTCTGTTTTCTTCAGGCATCGACCAAAGTAATTTTGCCTGAGCATCTTTGCCGGGATTGGAGAATTCATAGACTATTTTATACTTTTCACCTGCAACCATTTCTACCGGTTTCTCGTTATGGAAAGCATGATGCTGATTACCGGTTCCTATGAACAATTCATCGTTTAAATATATCCTTCCTTTAAATTTTGCCCATGCACCAATATTATACGTGCCTGATTCGGGAGCAAAGATATACCCTGTCCAACGAATAGAAAAAGTATCTTTCACATTTTTCGAAAGTGGTTTATGGTCCCACGTAAAATCTATCTGGTTATCAATCTTTGTAAAAGCAGGTTGACCTAAGAATTCTGCATTATCAAAATATTCGCCTTTTAATCCCTGCTTACCATCCACAGTTTGTAAATAAATTGAGGGGATTGGAACCAGGTTATGGATACCTTCTGCCATAACAACACCTTCGTGATAAAAAACCTCGCAAGCCGGCTCAACTTTATTTTTCACCCCATGTAAAACTGTTACAGGATTTTTTGGAATTCCGTGATAATTCCCCAACAGAGCTTCCCAATTATCAGCATTGGGACCAATAACCGCAATCTTTTTGATTTTATTTTTTGAAAGGGGCAGGAAATTGTCCTCATTTTTAAGTAGTACAATACTTTTCCTGGCAGCTTCCAGTGCAATTGAATTATGATAATGACAACATACAATTTCTCTTGGAATTTGAGTAAACGGAACTTCTTCTTCACCATCGAACATTCCTAATTTAAACCGGGCGAGCAAAATCCTTTTTAGCGAAATATCAATTTCGTTTTCTGTAATTAAACCTTTTTTGACCGCATTGGTTAATTTTTCATATGTTGTACCACAATTAAGATCACAACCACCTTTAACACCAATTGCTGCTGCTTCTTCAAGTGTCGTGGCCAAATGGTGACCAGTCATAATATCATTAATTGCTCCACAGTCGGAAACAACGTAACCATCAAAACCCCATTCTTTGCGTAAAATATTGTTTAACAGGTCATCATGCCCACTACACGATTCGCCGCGAAACCGGTTATATGCTCCCATAACCGAATACACATTTCCTTCCTGAACCGTTTTTTTAAAAGCCGGCAAGTAGGTTTCATATAAATCAACATCGCTAACATCAACATCAAAACCATGTCTCAATGCTTCGGGACCTGAATGAACTGCAAAATGTTTGGATGTGGCAATGGTTTTAAAATACTTTGGATCTTCGCCCTGCAATCCCTTTATAAAATTGGTAGCAAGCTCACCAGTGAGAAAAGGATCTTCTCCATAGGTTTCATGCCCACGCCCCCACCGTGGATCTCTGAAAATATTAATATTTGGCGACCAAAAATCAAGCCCCATATACATGCCACGCATTCCTCTTTTTACAAAATCATGGTGTTTTGCTCTGGCTTCGTCTGAAATTATCGAACCAATTTTTAGCATCAACTCCTTATCGAATGAAGCAGCCACTGTAATTGACTGAGGAAATACTGTTGCAAAACCGGAACGGGCTAATCCATGTAAACATTCGTTCCACCAATTGTATGCGGGTATACCCAACCTGCCTATTTCGGATGATTCATTAAGCATCTGGCTGACTTTTTCCTCCAAAGTCATTTGTTCCAGAAGAATATCAACCCGCTCCTCAAATGGCAAATTCGTATTTAAATATTCATGATTAACTTCTTGCCCCTGCAACTGAATTGTACAGATAAAAATTAGAAATATAATGCTTTGTAATTTCATGATATATTTATTTTGGATCGTGTAATTGCTTTTGTTCTTTTTCGTTTAATGAGTTCGGGCCAAAGAAATTATAGAAAATGGTATCTCCTTGCACCGAAGATATTTTTAAGTCTGGTAATACCTTTTCAGCATATAAAAGTACTTCCTCTTCTTTTTGAAGATCTATCTCATAAATTCCCTCTTCCAATTCTGAAATATTGAATTCCCTTTTCCCTGATGCCTGAATTTTTCCATTAATATTTGGTTCAATCTTTAATGGCCCCCCTGCTAAACTTTTGATTTTTACGAATTCGGTGCTGCCATTCGTCCTAACTGCCGAAACTTCGAAAGCCCCCTCAGCAAGCAGTTTATCGAAGCTTACATCCTTCCATTTATCAGATACTGCCGGAAAAACTTTAATTCTGTCGCCCCAACTTTGCAGAAGCATATTATGAATAGATTCAGCACACGAAAGTGGCGTTTCAATAACCTGACCAGCTTCAACGTACATGGTATTTGGGCACATATAGGGAAAGAATCCTTCGAGGTATTCCAAAGCTTTCTCACCGTCTCCCATATATGAAGCCATAGAAGATGACCCGGAATAGGAATAACCTGCCAAAGCTCCTTTAAATCCAATCCAGTGTTCTATGGACCTATTAATCAAATCAGCATTTGCAGGATCTTCAAGGTCAATTAAATGCAGCGGATAAATCTCAAACAGGTGTGAATAATGGCGATGCGACATGGCAAAGGGAGTATCATGTCCTACCATATAACCATTTTCATTTTTAGGTGCTTCAACCAGGTTTTCAAGAACATATTCCCATTTGGATTGAAGTTCATCATTTAAACCTAAAACTTCATTGATTTCTATCAATGTCTGGCATCCCCAACGAAACAAGGCTAAAGCATAGTTGGCATCCTGCACTTTTAAACTACGTCCGTACTCAGGAGAATGCGTTGGAGGCAAATGTAATTTACCATCATCTCCCAAATACATAAAATGCAGGTAAGAATTTATATTAGCTTTTAAGAGAGGATAAATTTTTTCCTTCAGCATTTCTTTATCCATACTGTGACGGTAATGCCTGTGCATAGTAAACAAAACCCAGGTAAGATTTCCCAATTCTAGAAATTCAGGTTCAGTTCTAAAAGTTAAGTCTGAACAGCGATCCATTAGAGCACAGTTTTTCCCTTTTAATGAATCGGGTACATTGTGATTTATAAACACATCCTTGTGTGAATGTATCTGGTTAACCAGCGACTCTGCCAGATTAAGACGGTTTGAAGTATAGAGTGGTGAATAACTCAGCTGTACATTCAAATTCCACCAAACTCCTGCCCACGGGCTTTTAGGTAACCATGGACCTGAATTGTCAATTAACTCTCTGTCGGACCGTGTTGCCGAAGCAAGCTTATACATCTGGATCCAATAGAATCCTTCCCATTTTTTATCCGAAAGTGAAACAAAACTTTGTGAATAGTACTTATGCCAGAACGAACGATGCTCATTTATGAAAGATTCAAACTCTTTCGCCTGGCTTTTGGTGACCCAATCCAGTGCTTTTTCTTTGGCATTATTCTCAGGATAACTATTTGCAATGCTAATGTAGTAGATTTTATGCCCTGGCTTTATTTGTTGTTCTTTCCACGCAACAGCAAATTCACCTGTTTCAACAAATTTCTGTACCGAAACATTTGCTCCATCTATCTGGTTTAATTCAGGTAAGGGAGGCATTTCAACACTTACATTTGCTGAGTCATCCGAATACCACCAACGAGGTGAAATCCCGGATTCAGGACGCCATTGAAGCAAGGTTTCCCGCTCACCTTCTGATGCCCTTAATTCTACAACAATTGTCATATCATCGGCATGGGTGAACGAACGCCACTCAATTGTACCTTTGTCTGTTTTTATATTCCCCGTTACCTCGGCATCCCATAAATGTAAACGCATACTTTCATTTTCGATAGTGCCTTTTGGCTGAAGCAGAAAGTCTCCGATAAGCAGGCGAGGAACTGTCCAGTCTATTTTTTCCACCTTACGATGCGAGTTTACATCATACCTCCCCAACTGAAACCGAAGCCTTTCAGGCGTTTCTTTGTATATCATAGCACCAATCTCGCCATTTCCGGTAAAGGCACCTTCGTGCCAGTTGTGGTGATGTTTCATATTCCGCTTCTCCCAGTAGTCTGGTTTTTCAGAATAGGTCAGTGGATTCCAGACCATATCATGCTTGCCAAGAAATGTTTTCCAATCAACATCCAGTTTTACTTCGTTTTCTTTTGGGGTGCAGGCAAAACCTATTAATGTTAAAATTACAATTGCGAATAATCTAATATCTATATATTTCATTGTTCCTTATTAATTATTGTTTATACTCTTTTGTCCTGAATAAATTAAAGTGCTCCAAATGTCAGTCTCTTCAGGACGGGTAATTTCTAATGCCTTGTTAACCCATTCAAGTTTTATTCCTTCCCTTACTAAATAATGATGATACACACATTCGTAAATTGGGCTGAATTCACCACGTTTAATGCCGGAAATAGATGTGGCTGTATCATGCGCATTTTTACCCACCGGCGAAGGGTAAACCTCAAAAGGTAAATTATTATCTCCCAAATTATATCGGGCCAAATACTCAAAGCTTCTTGCAAGTGACCTACTGTTATATTCAAAAAGATCTATACCCTGATGCCATGCTATTTCGCAGGCCTGCGACAAGTATTCGAGTCCCATTTGTGCATGAACCTGGTCTCGTCCTGACTCCTGGCATTGGCCGGATGGCAACAAATAATTGTTAATGCTGCCGTTGGTTTCACCATTCTTAAGCCGCTCTATATTGGAGTCGAATAACTCCCTGTCGTTTAAAAAAACAGCAATTGCCATAGAGCTTTTTGTGCATGCTAAATCCCAGTTCCCGTTAAAATGATTTGGACGTGGATTAAGAGCCGGAAGAAAAACATTCCGAAGCATTGATGAAAACTTTTCCTGATCTGTTTCATCCCATGGAGCGTTTGAATAACGAAGTAATTCCCCTGCATTTGCCCAGGCTGCAATATGAATGCCTCCCATCAACCTTTTGTGATCATAGGTATCATCATCTTTTGATTTTATCAGAGTCAAAGTATTCGACCAATTATTAAGTATTTGAATTGAAGCTTTTGCATATCTTTCGTCTCTTGTAACAATCCATTGCAATGCCAAAGAATTGGCAGCTCTGGCTCCCATTCCAAGGTTGTAATTATTATAAGCGACTAAAACAGAATCAGGTTTCCAAAGATTTACATTTTCAATTTTACTGCATTTGTGTTTTAACATTGAGTTCCAGGCATAAATTGTCAATGAGTCTCCATTTTCTAATGCGTAGCACATTTTATCAATCATTTCTTTCGATTCATAAATACCAGGATGTATGAACTCTGAAACCGGATCGATAATTTCCTGAATACCACTATTTTTAAATCCAAGTTTAATATCAGGCTTGCAAGATATTACCAGCAAAGACATCAATATTATTGATATTTTTAAAATCATTTTCTGTTATTTCAATGGGACTACTATGTTCCACGCCTGGCTGCTATTATTAAATCCGCCGGGGCCATCCATTGTTGCAAAAAAAAGGTGACTTATTTTACCATTTGCATTTAGCAAAACAGCCACCCTCTCCAACTGTCCCATCTCCGAGGATGTCCCATCATCCCAGTTGATTGTTTTTGAATAAGCGTAAGATTCTTTATCCAGATGCCATGAAATACCGTCTTCGGAGTGAGCAATAATACCATGCCCAACATGACCAGTGATTACACCTCTTTGGTCTTTTGCAAGAATATGATATCCATCATCATCTTTCCACAAGGTTGGATCCTCAATTTCCGGCATATCTCCATATCCAAAAATTGGTTTATTTGTAACAACCTGATAAGGTCCCTTGAACTCTGGAGCTATTGCTACACCAATTCTCATATCTGAATGGTAAGGGTACTGCTTGTTATATTCACGACTTTTAAATATCATTACCACTGAGCCATCTTTATTAATCCAGGGTGCAGCATTCGATGTTAAAAAACTGTAGAAGGTATTGGGCCTGGTATTTAAAACAGGTTCATTGAGTCTATTCCAAGGACCATCGGGGTCTTTTGACCATGCAACACCTATCCGCTTATTTGAGCGTCCAACAATTGAATATTTTGAATTTAATTGTAATGAATCCTGCTCAGGAAAATCAGCAAATGGATGAGTTGATCCGGTATAAAACAGTATATATGTGTCCTTATATTTGCAGATTTTAGGATTAAAAACAGACCTTCCATCCCAAAATTGCGCGCCACGAATCGGTAAAGCAACATCATTAAACTTATAAGGTCCTTCGGGAGTTGGTGATATACAATGTACAATGTCTGACTGTATCATCCAACCCGGATGAAAAGTTAAATGTTTTGGCCAACGTGCAGCGTACATGTGGTAAATACCATCTTCTCCCTGAATAACCGAGCTTCCCCAAACCCAGTAACCTTCCATTGAAAATGCTCCTGATTTAGGTGCCAAACCAATCCTCTTCTTAATATTATTGTCTACCTGAGAATATGAATACACCTCTAAAAGAAGAAAAAGTAGTATGAATAAATATTTCATTAATTACGTATGTTTTAAATCAAAATCTATATTATCAGGCAGTGAACGTTTTGGAATTCCACGTATAAACAATCAATGCTGCGAACTTTATAAATACACGGTTTGACAATATCAATATTAGATTGACACATAGTTATTTCAGAGACCAGGCATTATGCCCGGTCTCATAACTATCAGATCAATAAGAGATTTGTACTATTAGTATCCAGAATTTTGGACCATTGTCTCAGGAGATAGATCAATTTCCGGCTGAGGAATTGGCCATAAGCGGTCTCTTTCTGCAACGTTCGGCGAAGTAAGAGGATTGTATTTCTGAACTCTTTCTACGTATTTATTATTTCGAACCAGAACGTATTTCCTTTTTTCTTCAAAAATTAGTTCTCGCGAACGTTCATCAAGTAAGAAATCAATATCAACTTCAGCTGCGGTAATTTCCGAGGCATTTGAGCGTCGTCTAACAATATTAATGGTTTCAGCTGCCTCATCCAATTTGTTTTGTTTTATCTGAGCTTCGGCAAGTAAAAAGTAAGTTTCTGCCAGCCTTATGTAATTTACATCATTGTATTGTCTGCTGTCACTTGGATTTTCTTCCAATGCCCACTCGTTTTTCCTGGGCGAAGGCCACATTTTCTGTAAAGGTTTTGCCTCTTCAGTATTTGTAATATCAATCCATATGGTATCTCCAATTTGATTAGTTTCCGGATTTACTTCACTTTCATACTTTAGCACAAAAAACTTACGCATTGCGTGTTCGCTATACCTGTCGTCGTTCTCTTCGTACAAGTTAATTGCCCATTTAGTCATCGCCATTCCTGCAATTCCGCGTCCTCCGCGTTCAGCTGTTACCACTAACTTTCTATTACTCACATCATCGTAGAAATAACGGTCGTATGGCCAAACAAGAAAGTACCTGTTACCTGAAGCAATTTCTCCTCCTACTACCTCATATTCGCGATGCCATGACCATAAAACTTCAGTATTGCCTTCACTTCTTGCCACATTTCCGTCGAGAAATAAATCGGAGTAAGGTGTACCGGGTTGATCTGCATTTACGCCGTACCTCTCGGTAACCAAAGAATAATCATCACTGGTAATAATACTATTTGCCATGGCCTCAGCATTTGAGTATTCTCCCATTTTCAGGTATAACTCGGCCAAATAATGTTGTGCCACAGCTTTAGATACTTTTCCTGGCTGTGATGGGACATTGGGCAGATGATCTATTGCAAACAATAAATCTTCCTTCATCAAATTTTCCACTTCGGTTATATTTGCCCTTGCAACATCATTGGTAATATTATTCGATGTAGACTCCTCAGTTCTGAGAGGAACATCGCCCCACAAATTAATAAGATGATTATATGCCCAGGCCCTTACACAACGAGCTTCTCCAATGACTTTGTTTTTATTTTCCTGATTTAGCTCATCGGTGTTACCTCCCCAGTCAACATCCTCATTTTCGGCTCTGGTAATAATTGTGTTTGATATATTTATGATTTCGTATAACCACGACCATGTTGTATATAAAATTTCAACTTCCGAGTTATTTCTATCTTTAAGACTCTGTGGCATATCGGTATCTCTTCCCCATAAAGGAGCAAAAACATTATCCATTCCTTGAGTCCACAAAAGATATCTGGGGTGTGCTGCCCCTCCAGATCCGTTGGTCCATTCTCCTAAAAGCGTAGCATATAATCCATTAAGGCCAACTTCAAACCCAACCAAATCTTCGTAAAGATTATCAACAAGAAGTTCATCTTTAATTTCTTCATTAAGAAAATCTTCATTTAAGCACCCCTGAAATAAAGATGTAGTTAATAGAATTGCAAATATTATTGTAAGAGTATATTTTATCTTTTTCATAATTTCAAGTTTTATAATGAAATATTAACGCCTATTAAATATGTTCTGGAAAGCGGAATGTTTGTTTGACTGGTAAGTTCAGGATCTAAACCGGTCCAATTAGTAATTGTAAATAAATTACTGGCATTCATGAACACATTTAATTGTGAAAAATTAGCGACATTTATCTTCGAGTTAGTAAAGTCGTAACCAATTTTCAGATTCTTCAAACGCAAGTAACTTGCATTTTCAAAGTAATCGGCATGATACGAAGGATGATTTGCTTCATAATCATTCGCATGGTAAGTATTGTTTGGAGTTTCGGGAGTCCAGTAGTTGTCAATATATAAGCCATTTCTTCTTGCATCCCAGTTATTCCTAAATTCATATAAAGAATTTGGCCTTTCATTGCCAAAAACTCCTTGAAACAACATCTCAACACTAAAATTTTTATAAAAAATATTAGTATTTATTGCTCCTGAAAAATCGGGATAATATTGACCTATTAAATGTCTGTCATTTTCATCAATAACACCATCCTCCACATAGTCCAAAACTTTCACATCACCTGGGTCACGTCCTTCAATAATGTCATCATCTTCTTGCCATATTCTTTCCCATTCGTAACCGTAATATACTTTAAATGACTCGCCGATAAACCATGAGTTAACAAGATTATCTGTCTCACTATCTGTTAATGAAATAATTTTATCCTTAAATCCATCAACCACAATACCAAGGTTCCAACTAAAGTCATCTGTTTGGATTAACGTTCCGTTCAGGGTCAATTCCAATCCTTTTACCTCGGTCATTCCAATATTTCGGTATCGTTCGTTGCCCGAAACACCATATACTGCAGGAATTGTTTCAGCCAAAATTTGTTCCGATTCTTTCTTGTATAATTCCAAAGTACCTGAAAGCCGTCCTTTTAAGAAACTAAAATCAATACCGGCATTAATAGTTGTTGAAAATTCCCAGCCAAGATCTGGAGATGACAGTGTGGCCGGTACATAGCCAATCGCCGTCTCTTTTGCATATTCACCACCAAGATAATGACGCGCAGTTGTTCGTGCCAACGTAGAATATGGACCAACTGCCCTGTTTCCGTTTTTACCCCAGGAAGTCCTTAATTTTAAATTATCAATCCAGCTAATATTATCTGAAATAAAACCTTCTTCGCCAACATTCCAACCTAAAGCAAATGAAGGAAAGATTCCGTATTTAGTATCCTCTCCAAATGCCGAGTAACCATCTCTTCGAACGGTTGCTGTTGCCAGGTATTTTCCATTATACACATAGTTTAATCGCCCCATCTGTGACTCAATCGTTGATTTTGAATATCCATCGGCAGGCACAATTAATTCACCGGTATGCGCACCGTAAGTTCCTAATTTATGTGTTGGAAAGTTTGAAGCAGATAAACGCCTGGTTTTATACTGTTCTACCTCAAAACTGTAAAGACCGGTAAAATAGATAGAGTGTTTATCATACTCTCGTTTATAAGATAAAATGTTTTCTATAACGCAATTGTTTGTCAAATCATTTCTAACGTACAATGCTCCATTATTAAATTCTCCTGCTGCCGTTCCTTCACCTTCGTAGTTCTCATAATTACCATAAGAAAAAGATAAACCTGTGTTTAAACGGTAATTAAGTCCTGGCACAAAAGGAATATCAACATCAAAGTAATTATTGGTATGTACATTGTAAGCCCGGTCAGTATTGTCATGATTTAAAGTTTCAAGAGGATTTCCAAACAATACATCCTCAGGCCAGGGAATTTGTTTAATATTTCCTTGATCATCGTAAGGATCGACTAATGGATTCATATAAAATGCCTCATAGAAACTAGCGCTACTACCATCTCTGTTCTCATAGCGTAGGTTTGTATTGGTTCCAAATTTTAACCAACTAGTTATATCCTGTTCAAAATTAAACCGATAGCTATACCTGTCATATTTGTCATTTACAGCAATTCCGTCAACTAATAAAACGTTAGCAGAGAAATAGTACTGGTTCTTTTCTGAGCCTCCTGAAATTGAAAAAGTATGTTCCTGTTGACTACCTTGCCTTGTTGCCAGATCAACCCAATCGGTAAATACCCCGTTGTTGTAATTTTCAAGTTCTGTTGTGGTGAATACCAGGTTAGGATCACTCGATGTTTGGTCATAAGCTAGTTTCCAATCATAAAACTGCCGACCGTTCATCATATTGGGTAGATTTGTAATTTCGGAAATACCATATGTCCCCTTATACTCAATTCGCATTTTACCACCTTTCTGTCCTTTTTTAGTAGTAATAAGAATTACGCCATTTGATGCACGTGTTCCATAAATTGCTGCTGATGAAGCATCTTTAAGAACATCAATTGATTCAACATCAGCAATGTTTATTGAAGATAAACCAGATGGATATGGGATACCATCTACAATTACCAAAGGCGAATTGGCTGAGTTAAACGCTCCGCTGGTTTTTAAGGAAGAGGGACCGCGTACCATCATTACTGCATTTTGTTCAGCACTACTTGACTCAACTGTAATATTCATTCCCGGGAGCCTACCTTGCAAAGTTTGAATTAAATTTGCAGAAGTACCACTTTCAAGCACCTCTTTATCGACAGAACCAATAGCTCCGGTTATGTCGCTTTTTTTCTGGGTACCATATCCAACAACTACAACTTCGTCAATCCCAACGGCATCTTCAACCATCATAACATTGATATTGGGATTTCCGTCTACAGGGATTTCTTGCGTTTGCATCCCTACAAATGAGAACACCAATATGGCATTTCCCGGCAGCGCGGTAAGCGAGTAGTTACCATTATTATCAGCAACTACACCATTTGTGGTACCCTTTATAAGAACAGTAACTCCTGGCAATGGCTGACCACTGGAATCCGTTATTTTTCCTTTAACCGAATTTTGCTGATCGGCCATCTTTTCTATGACCTCAACATTTGTAAGCACAATTTGACGATCATAAACAGTAAAAGAAATATCACTTCCCTCCAGCATTTCATCGAGAATTGATTTTATGGTTTCATTTTGGGCATGTACGTTAACCTTTTGCTCCACATCTATAAGGTCTTTATTGTAGAGAAAAAAGAATTCCGATTCATCTTCAATCATCGACAATACTGTCTCAAGCTTTTCTTTGTCAGCATTTAAACTTATACGCGTCATCTGAGCATAAGAATCAAAAGCCATTACCTGAATAATACTGATAAAAAAGCAAAATAGTGTAAAGCGTACCATTCGTAAAAATTTTTTGAAGGCTCTACTTTCCATAGAGTGAAAGCAATAATATGCCTTCCGTTTTAGATTTTTTTTCATAAATTTACCATGTTAGAGTGAATAAAAAATATTTGTAATCGCTCTGCTTATTGCAGGAAGGTGCTGGAACCACCTTCCTGCCTTGCATTTTAGTCTCTTAGTTCTATTGTTACTATTCTTTTATTTACGGTTTCATTTATACTCCTTTCTTCCCGGTCAATCTTATAGCGAATGGGGATTGTTTTGGATAATAATCTGAGTACTTCTTCTAGTGGTTCATCCTTAAATGTTGCTTTATATTTATAATTTCGGAGTTCTTCGTCCAAAAGGTTAATCTTCACATTGTACCAACGTTCTATTCGGTTTTCTACCTCACCCAAGGTTTCATTATCTATAACGAGGTAACCCTCTTTCCATGCTGAGAATCTTTTCGCATCCACTGAATTTACAGATAATGACCTTTGGAGGCGGTTGAACTCAATTTTTTGATTGGGTTCTAGAATTTCATTAAAAACACCTACTTTCCCTTCTACTTCAACTTTCCCTTCTTCCAATATAACACTTGTTGAAATATCTTCATCGTAAGCCGAAATATTGAACTTTGTTCCAAGCACTTTAACATTCATTTCGGCCAAACTAACAATGAATCTTGATTGCTCAATATGCTCGACGTCGAACCATGCTTCCCCCAATAATTCCACCTTCCTTTGCTTTCCAAAAACTGGGGGGTATTTAAGTTTTGAACCACCATTTAGCCACCCGTGCGAACCATCAGGCAGAAGAAACTCAACTCTTGAACCATGAGGAGCATTAATCTCTACCCAACTTTGAGCAAACTCAATAGAACTTTTGTGATGATCCGATTGCTGTGAAAAATAAGACCATAAAGAGAAAGCTAATACTGGAATCAATAAAATAGCTGCAATCCTACGATATACTTTCCACCAGGAAAACCTATTTGCAGCTTCTTTTTCGTCCAACATGATATTGTATTGAATTTTCTCAAAAATATGATTAAGTGAGCTATCCCGATTGCTCTCATCCACAAGTTGGTTCCATTCAGAATACAAATACGTCCTTAGTTCATCATCATCTTTAATAGAGGTAAACGCGCTTTTAATGTCAAGATAATCGTTATAAGAGTATATGCCCTTAGCAAAATCTACTACCGTTTTTATGTCTATTTTATGCTTCATCTTTATTGTTTAAAGAAGGAGAAACCTGGTCTCTCCCTCTTTTACTAACTAAACTAAATCTATAGAGACCCTTCAGTATAAATGTTTGCTCTTTTCTGTAGTTATATCCTTATCATATGAATTTCCCTAGTGTGATCTTTATATTTTTTTAATTTCATCAAACAAAACAATGCATCTGCGAAATCGAAACAGAGCATATACACCTATCAATCTGCAACTTACAACACCTAACAAAAAGAGAAAAAAACATTAGTATTTTTGGGTAATTGAATAATTTTATTGTTTAACAAAAAGATGAAAGAATACCAGGCCTTGAATTTGGAGATTCGCAAACTCCTTTTTTAAGAATTTAATGGATTCAGAGATATGATATTCAACAGTTTTTGCCGATATATCCAGCTCTTTCGCTATTTCTTTTATGGACTTTTCTTCGAACTTCTTTTTTATAAAAACCTCACGACGTTTCTTAGGCATGGTCGCCACCAACTCTTCCAGTTTATTTAAAAGTTCTTGGTAAGTATCTTTCTGATCAAAATCAGATTTATCTGAAGAGAAATTGTTTAAAATATCATGTTTTATGGCGTTTAAGCGGGCAGCTTTGTTAAATTGTTTACGAATTGAGTTTAGAGCAATGGTAAATAAATAAGATTTAAACGATGTATCAGTTTTTAAATCTTTTCGTTTTTCCCATATTTTGGTAAAAACTTCTTGTACTACATCTTCAGCTAAATCTTTCGATTTCAGATAGGTATACGAAAATTTATATAGTGGATTACTATATAAATCAAATAATTCCTTAAAGGCATTATGATCATCATTTTTCAATCCATGAACTAGGCCAGAATCTATTTTTATCGATTTTGTCAAGTTTAAAGTTCAATTTAACCAAATGTAAAAATATAAATTAATATGCAACAAAGTATTTTGTTTTTTTAGATTTGAATGTTCCAGACGGTAGAGATCTTGATAAGATGAAATGTTTTTCTGCACTCACCTGCGACTTACATCAAATTGCCAAATGGCATAAGGAATGTGGTATTAAAATCGTGGCAATGGAGAATTTACAGGTATTTAATTGGACAAACCTGTTTCTATTACTCGAAGACTATGGGTTCGCAGTATATCTTGCTAACAAAAACTACACAAGCAATTGTATACAAACAATAAAAAACACAAACACTTCATAGTTATGGACTTCTTACGAATAGTTTTTTAGCCTGACAATTACATACGAAAGTTACGCTGTTACACCAGGCATTGTCAGAATTTAATCCATCAGACTAGTCTTTATATTCAATATATGCAAAAAATCCATGGAACTAATGAATTTAAAACTCAACAAAGAATTACTGTTTCTGGTACCGAAATATATTTAAGGTCATCTGGTATTCTACTGGCAATCGCCTTACTTTGTTCTCCATTTCTCCGCTCTTTTTCTTTGTGATACTGCGTATCACTAAATTTTTTAAAATAATCGATAGAATTTATCACCTTAGGTACAAATGATCTTTCGCATATAGCACTTTGCTTTAGAATCATATTCACCACCATTTTTCAACGCTATTTAGGTTCCATAAACACCTTTAGTGTTTATAAGTTCCACCTTACCATCAATTGAGTTCCAACAGAAATATGGTAAATAAGACAAAAAATAATGAAAAGCCCGTTATCCAAACAATATAGAACATACAACAAAAAACGCAGTAAGTCAGAAACTTACTGCGTTTTATTAATTATTAACTATCCTTAATAATCGTTCCTTATTTTACTTCTTCAAAATCAACGTCGGTTACTTCGCCGTCGTCTTTTGATTCGCCACCTTGTGCTCCGGCATTCGGATCGGCTTGCGGACCTCCCTGAGGACCTTCAGCGCCACCTTGTGCTTGCGATGCGTTGTACATCTCCTGCGAAGCGGCCTGGAATACAGTGTTCAACTCGTTCATTGCAGCATCAATTGAAGCCAAATCTTTTGAAGCATGTGCTTCTTTCAGCTTTTTCAATGCATCTTCGATTGGGCCTTTTTTGTCAGCAGGCAATTTGTCACCGTACTCTTTCAACTGCTTCTCAGTCTGGAAGATCAAACTGTCAGCCTGGTTGATTTTGTCGGCAGTTTCTTTTGCTTGCTTATCGGCTTCAGCATTTGCTTCAGCTTCCGATTTCATGCGGTTGATCTCATCATCTGAAAGACCTGAAGAAGCCTCGATACGGATTGATTGCGATTTACCTGTTGCTTTATCTTTAGCGTGTACGTGCAGAATACCGTTTGCGTCGATATCGAAAGTTACCTCAACTTGTGGTACGCCACGTGGTGCCGGTGGAATTCCGTCTAAGTGGAAACGACCGATTGTTTTGTTACCCGATGCAATTGGACGTTCACCTTGCAGAACATGAATTTCTACTGAAGGCTGATTGTCGGCAGCGGTTGTAAATGTTTCCGATTTTTTAGTCGGAATAGTAGTATTCGATTCGATCAACTTGGTCATTACACCACCCATGGTTTCAATACCCAATGAAAGCGGAGTTACGTCAAGCAGCAGAACGTCTTTTACTTCACCGGTTAAAACACCACCTTGAATAGCTGCACCAATTGCAACCACCTCATCAGGGTTTACACCTTTTGAAGCTTCTTTACCAAAGAAAGCTTTTACTTTTTCCTGAATAGCAGGAATACGTGTTGATCCACCTACAAGAATCACTTCGTCAACATCGCTTGCTGTCATACCTGCATTTTTCAATGCTTTACGACATGGCTCAATTGTAGCGTTGATCAGTGTATCGGCCAACTGCTCGAATTTTGCACGAGACAATGTTTTTACCAAGTGTTTTGGAATACCGTTAACCGGCATAATGTATGGCAGGTTGATTTCGGTTTGAGAAGAGCTCGACAATTCGATTTTTGCTTTCTCAGCAGCTTCTTTCAAACGTTGCAGCGCCATTGGATCTTTGCGCAGGTCGATGCCTTCTTCGTTGTTAAACTCGTCGGCCAACCAGTCGATAATTACCTGGTCGAAATCGTCACCACCAAGGTGAGTATCACCGTCGGTTGATTTTACTTCGAACACACCGTCACCCAACTCCAAAATAGAAATATCGAAAGTACCACCACCAAGGTCGAATACCGCGATTTTCATGTCTTTGTCCATCTTGTCCAAACCGTAAGCTAACGATGCAGCTGTAGGTTCGTTAATGATACGACGAACGGTTAATCCGGCAATCTCACCGGCTTCTTTTGTTGCCTGACGCTGTGAATCACTAAAGTATGCAGGCACAGTTACTACTGCTTCTGTTACTTCTTGTCCAAGATAATCTTCAGCTGTTTTCTTCATTTTCTGAAGTGTCATTGCCGAGATTTCCTGTGGCGAATATTTTCTGTCGTCGATTTCAACACGTGGAGTGTTATTGTCGCCTTTTACTACTTTATAAGGTACACGGTTTACTTCTTTTGATACCTGATCAAAAGTTTCTCCCATAAATCGTTTAATCGAGAAGATAGTTTTTGTAGGGTTAGTGATTGCCTGACGTTTTGCAGGATCACCAACTTTGCGTTCTCCGTTTTCTACGAAAGCAACGATAGAAGGTGTTGTACGTTTTCCCTCGCTGTTAGGGATAACTACAGGTTCGTTACCTTCCATTACAGAAACACAAGAGTTTGTGGTTCCTAAGTCAATTCCGATAATTTTTCCCATTGTTATATTTTTTAAGTTTTTATTGTTTCAAAAATTTACGTCAGGAAATAATCAATGATTGTGCCATGGAGAAATCAGTGGAATGAATGTAAAATCTGACATGGTATTGCCCCGCCACAGTAAAAATCCTGTCAGATGTGGTGACAAAACGACAGGAATGAAGGATTAAAGATGAAGGATTAGTGATTAACAATTCGGCAGGTGACTTTCAATTGAAACTGAAAATCACCTGCTGAATTGGTTTTAGAAGATGGCGTAGTTAAGGGTTAGGTTGTAGTTGATGTTATTGTTCTTTGAGTTTTTAACTTCATCATTAAATATTCCGTTTCTATCTGCAATCAATATTAAAGAACCTTGCAACCTTAATCTTTCAGAAATGTAATAATAAGCGGAGGAATTTAATACAAACCGAGAGGAATAACGTTCATCATTAAATAAAGAATCATTACTCGAATTAGAAATATTGAAAGTGCCTTGCAAACTAAAACGTGTTCTGGTATTAGGATAAAAACCAATCTCTGCATTGGTAAAGACAAATGAATAATGTTTTGAAGCCCCCAAAGAGTAATTTTCTTCAGTTAGCTTATCGGTATAATGGTATTCTACTCCAAAGTTATAATTGGTCTGCCATTTTATAGAGACAGGTTTGCGAATTCCATATTTAACACTACTAGTAATCTGAACGTACTCCAGTTTTGAATCATCAACATCATTTGTGCCTCTATTAATCGTATATCCAGGTGTAAAGGTAAGCTGTAATTGTTTTCCACTCTCCCGAGTTTGAAGAGCTCCGAACACCCAAATATCTTCCAGTCCAACAAAATAGTTCATATCCATTACATCATCTACAATACCTTCCTCTGAAAGAAATTCATGAATAGTTTCTAAATCCTTTTGTTTTCTTTTGCGGGAGTCAAATACCCTTTTATTCTTCAATTCCGATATTAATGCTGAAAATGTTTGGACTTCAGCTTCTGACAACTCGCGTTTAGCCACCCCTCTTTTTTCCAGCTCCTGCAACAATAAAATTCCATGTCTGTAATCCTGTACTCGCTCTATTCTGCCAATACCTGCTCCAATGCCAAGGTCACCAGAAAATCTTTTTGAAATTGATTCAGTATCATTTTCAAAATCCTTTCTTTTGTAATATCCAACATATGAATACGGAACAGCAGTTAAAAACCATTGTTTCTCCCCCATGAAATATTTAAAATCATATGATGCCGATATATTACTTGTTAAATCACTTTTCTCGGTGTCTACACTGTAATAATTCTTATTCTTGTTTTTTGAGTAATTTAGGTAAGATTGTGCACTTCCAACAATTTGAAATTTGTCAGTATTTTGGTAAAAAGAATATCCGAATTCTCCTCCTCCGAAAACCCGATTGTCTTCTCTCTCGCTCTTTTCGCCCATATCATTGTCATAATAGTAAGTAGAATTTTGAAAGGAACCATTTGTATTGAAATCAAAATCCAACTGGTGCCGCTTAATCTCCGGCAACTTATACTTCGAAAGATCAAAGTTTTCGTACTGGGCAAAAGAAAAATAACTGAAAAACAGAAATGCGATAAAAGGGTAAATTCGTTTCATTTTATTGGTTTTTATGGTAATGATGTGTTAGTTGCAACAACCATACCATTTAACAAAATAGAAAATATTTTACAGCATGAAACACTCAATTAAATTCCTCGCCTGTTTTATCAATCAGAATGTTTACTATTTTTAAGAGACTAAACTAAAACAACTATGGCAACTAAATCATTACGGACTGAACCACAAAAAAGACTTCAATCGTTAGACGTACTTCGCGGATTTGATATGTTTTGGATAACCGGCGGCGGTATTTTGGCAACTGCCATTTCGCAAATTACCGGTGCCGAGTGGCTGGCTCACCAAATGCATCATGCCGAGTGGGCAGGCTTTAATTTCGAAGACCTGATCTTCCCGCTTTTTATGTTTATTGCGGGTGTTGCAATACCTTTCTCGATAAAAGCAAAAATTGAAAAGAATGTCCCCCGAAAACGACTGGCATTAAAAGCGTTGAAACGTATGCTTATTCTCATTGTTTTAGGTATTCTGTACAACGGTACTTTCCAAAATGGCTTTGCCAACGGCCGCATTGCCAGCGTACTGGGGCAAATTGGTATCGGTTACTTTTTTGCATCGCTAATTGTTATTTACTTCCATTCGTTTAAAAGCCGGATTTACTGGCTGGCGGGCATTCTGGTTGGCTTCGGAATTATTCAGTTACTTATTCCTGTGCCGGGAGTTGGCGCTGGCGTGCTAACACCCGAAGGCTGTATAAACGGCTACATCGACCAGCTGTTTTTACCGGGCCGTTTACATGGCGGCACTTTCGATCCGGAAGGAATATTGTGTAGTCTTTCGGCAACCGGAATTACGCTAATGGGCACCATTGCCGGAAACATTCTGCGAAACCGAAAAACTACCGACTGGCAAAAAATTGGCTACATGGCTGCCACCGGTGTTGGGCTAATTATTTTGGCGCTTGCGTTTTCAACCTTCTACCCTATTATTAAAAAATGCTGGACATCCACCTTTAATATGCTTGCGGGCGGAATTAGTTTTCTGCTGATGGCGTTGTTTTTCCTTATCATCGATCATTGGAAAATTCGTGGTTGGGCATTTTATTTCCGGGTAATTGGGATGAACTCTATTTTTATCTACCTATTTGTGCGCATCATCGATATGCAGTTTATTACCGAATTCTTCTTCGGCTGGATTACAAAACCTATGGGATACGCCGGACAATTCCTGATGCTAATACTCGGCCTTGCACTCATGTGGGGATTGCTTTACTACATGTACAAAAAGAAGATTTTCCTGCGGGTTTAAATAAGTCAGGTTTATTACTTAAATGTGAAAACGGTTTTTAGTATGTGCGAAGTATAATTGATACTTCTCCGTGTGCAATGACAAGATATTTACATCAAATTATGGCTTGTCAGTTAACTATGGTAGGCTTTCGGCGGAAATTTCCAGGTATCCTGCTCTCTCTGACAAGCTTTCAGCGCAGGTTTTTATGTTGCCAGTGTTCACAGGCAAGCTTTCAGCAATGGTTTTTGTGTTACCAGTGTTCACGGGCAAGCTTTCAGCGATGGTTTTTGTGTTCCCCGCATGCACGGGCATACCATCAGTGGTAATTTCTTTGATTACTGCCTGCACGGGCAAGCCTTCAACAAGGGTTAATACTTAGTCCGGTAAATCGACAGTGAAAACTCCGGTCCCGGCACCACAAACTGCTCATCGTCGGCAATGCGCCAGGCAAAGTTGAGTTTTACTCTTGATTTGGCGTTTAGCTGAGTGAAATAGGCCAGGTAGGGAATAAAGTTGTGGCTTAACGAGCCAACATCGTCGAAATTATTCAGCTCAATACCCGGTACATACTGCATTCCAAAGTCGAATTGAGTTTTCAGGTTATGATAATAACTCCATCCGAGGTTTATTTCTGCCGTTGCCCAATCGCGACTGATATTGGCATTAGTAAGTATGCCGTCGTTATTCTCAATATCGTTTTTGGTGTAGCGATTATAGATAAGTCCGGCCGAGAAATTCCTGTTCCATTTTACATTAACGTATTTGGCATTGTCGTACTGAATGTATCCACCATACAAAAAGTCGGGCTCCTGGTTGTAATATTTAAAGTGAGGCCCAATTTCAAAACGGTTTCCCTGGTAACGCGGATCGAACTCGCTGTATTGCCATTCGGCAGCCATCGATTCAGGAGAAGCCAGCACAAAAGTGCTGCGGATAAAGTCGGCAACTTCCTCCATCTCTTTATCAGGAGCATGTCCTTCCTTAAAATCGCGATTGTGTTTAATAGTGGCAATTACCTGGGCAAACTGCGCAATTTCGTAATCAGAAAACAAACGCCCCGGGTAATATTTTTCCAACAAGTAATGTGCAGTCATCAAGTGATTCATTGGGCTTAATCGCCCGGTTCCCCAACCGGCTTTAGCATTTAAACCATAGCGCAGGCGGTCTTTTGTGTCGCTTTCGTCAACCGGCGTAACTACTCCCAGCGAGTCGGTGCTGGTTCCATCCAGGTTCTGTTTATAAATATCGTAACGTCCCCAGGCACTTACATCAAGTACCGTATAACTTTTTGTATCGTAATAAAAGCGGTAACTATAATCAATATTCGCAGAAGTTCGTAGGCCGTAAAAATCCTGATCAGCAGTAACATATTCCACTTTCGAGCTGTCGACCCAATCGCCATAACCACCAAAAGGGCCAACTTCAAATTTTAAACTCAGGCGTTCCTGTTTGTAATCCAACAAATTCCAGTAATTATTTTCCAACCTGAATTTGCCATTTAGCAAAGTACGTTCTTCATCAAAACGGCTTTCGTCGCTAAGCAATTCTTCCCGTTCTTTACTCACTCCCAAAATCAATCCCCAGTTAAGTTCGCGCTTCTTAAACGAAACCACATCGTTATTGATTTCAGGCTCCTGTGCATGGCCTATAAAAACAGCAAATACAAAAATCAGAGGTAAATAAATTTTGGGGAATATACTTTTTAGTTTTCTCATTTTCCGACATTGAAATTAGCCACAAAGAAAACAAACCTTCTGAAAACTACGAGCATAAACCGGTTAATAAAAGTTAACCATAAACTCATTTGAGACGAAAAAACGCTTGGTTTTGCGCAAAATAAAAGGTTTGGTTAATTTTGCTGTCTAAACAGAATTCAAACAGACATGTCAGTACATAGCGAAGTTCGTAAAGTTACCACGCACCGTTTATCGGAAATGAAATTGCGTGGCGAAAAAATATCGATGTTAACAGCCTACGATTACAGTATGGCACAGTTGGTTGATGAAGCCGGATTAGATGTTATCCTGGTTGGCGATTCGGCCTCGAACGTAATGGCTGGTCACGAGACCACGCTACCAATCACCCTTAATGAGATGATTTTTATGGGTGCATCGGTGGTACGTGCTGTAAACCGTGCACTTGTTGTGGTCGATCTTCCATTTGGAACCTACCAGGGCAACTCGCGCGAAGCATTAAGTTCGGCAATCCGTATTATGAAAGAAACAGCTGCCGACGCGGTAAAACTTGAAGGAGGAGAAGAAGTTATAGAATCGGTGAAACGTATACTTTCGGCCGGAATTCCGGTGATGGGTCACCTTGGATTAATGCCGCAGTCGATTCATAAATTTGGTACTTACACTGTACGTGCCAAGCAGGAAGCCGAAGCTGAGAAATTAATCAGCGATGCCAAGTTATTGGAAGAAGCCGGTTGTTTTGCGATTGTACTGGAGAAAATTCCGGCGGCACTGGGAGAACAGGTTGCCAAAGAGCTGAAAATTCCGGTAATCGGGATTGGTGCAGGTGGCGGTGTAGACGGTCAGGTTCTCGTAATACACGATATGCTGGGAATTACACAACAGTTCTCTCCCCGCTTTTTACGCAGGTACCACAACCTGGCAGCCGAAATTAAAGGCGCCGTGGGAAATTATATCAACGATGTGAAATCGCAGGATTTCCCGAACGAAAAAGAGCAGTATTAAAAAGACGGAAGCCCGAAGACAGAAGTTGGAAGGCCTGAGCACAAAGTTTGAAGTTCAGAATAAATTTTCTTACTTGTAGCTTGTGTCTAACAGCTAGAAGCTAAATGATGGAAGTAATATACGAAGACAACCATATTATTGCAATAAACAAGGCGTGCGGCGACGTTGTGCAGGGAGATAAAACCGGCGACGAAACCGTAATGGACAAGGTGAAACATTTTCTGAAGGTGAAATACAACAAACCGGGGAATGTTTACCTTGGCCTGCCTCACCGCCTCGACCGCCCTACTAGCGGCATTTTAATTTTAGCCAAAACAAGTAAGGTACTACCTCGGCTGAATAAACTTTTTCAAACCAAAGACGGAATGAAAAAAGTGTACTGGGCAGTGGTGGATAAACGCCCTCCGAAATACTCCGACACACTGGAGCATTACCTGCGCAAAGACCAGGAGAAAAACAGAAGTTACGCCTACACCGAACCGCGTTCTGATTGTAAATTTGCCAGCCTCACCTACCGCCATGTGGCCAGTATCGATCGCTACCATTTACTGGAAGTGGAAATTCATACCGGACGTCATCACCAGATTAGGGTTCAACTGCGCCAATTACAACTTCATATTAAAGGCGACTTAAAATATGGCGCTGCCCGATCAAACAAAGACAAAGGTATTCACTTGCATGCGCGGAAAGTAGAGCTGATACACCCGGTGCGCAAAACACCATTAACCATTGTTGCCAATCCGCCAAAAGATCCTGTTTGGGATGAGTTTATGAAACTTTTCAATGCAGGTAAGTTTAGCCCGGTGGAAATATAGAAGGGATTGAAGGATTGAATGGTGAATGGGTAATTGAGTGAATGATTTAATGCGAAAATGATTCAATGCTTCAATAGTTCCGAACAATTTTTCGAAAAACCTGATGCTCGTAACTCGTAGCTAGCGACTCTTAGCTCGTATCACTCTAAATCCTTTGGTTTAAAAGCAAAAGGCAACAGGTTATCAGCACCTTCCAGCACCTGGATGTGTTTGCGTCCATCGAGAATTACACGAATATGTTTATTGTAGCGCACCTCGGTTTCTACCAGTACCTGACGGCATGAGCCACAAGGTTGTGCCGGCAGTTCCAGTAATCCGTGCGAATTTTTTGCAGTAACGGCAATGGCTTTAACAGCCTGGTCGGGGTAAGTAGAGTTAGCGTAAAACAGGGCAACCCGTTCGGCACACAGGCCATCGGTAAAGTCGGCATTTTCCTGATTGCTCCCGGTAATTATCTCGCCGTTATCAAGCAAGAGCGCTGCTCCCACACAAAATTTTGAATAAGGCGCATATGCATTTTTACTGGCTTCGCGCGCTGCCAGCACCAATTTTTGATCGGCCTCAGGCAGTTCCACAACCGTATCATACTCGCAAACCATTATCCTAAGTTCCTTCCTTCGCATAAACGGGTATTTTTCTCAAATGTACAATTTTATATTAAATGGAAGCCTGATGGGTTTGTTATTCACGTTGAATATTATGATTCCGAATTTATATTCCCGGAAACAAATAAAACACCGCAATACTTAAAATGGTTATTGTTGATATGCCAACCGGAAACCAAACCGGGGCAATCCACGGCCTTGGAATAAGAAATAATACATCGATTGTTGTTAGACTTCGCGGCCACTTTATTAGCACATACAAAGACACGTAATAAAACAAATCCCAAAAAGCAAAAGTCCACAGAAAAACCATTGCCCGGTCCAGCCACGAATTTCCAACCAGTAAAGCCAATGTTGCCAGCATGATAATGGTTGCGGCTTCGCGAGTCATTTCAATTTTTATGGTGCGCTTCGGAATCTGTTCCAGCAATTCTTTGTTTCCCGATTCCGAATCAGCATCAAGCAATCCGATGGCTTTTCTTAGATAAACCACCACCACTCCTTCGAAGTGTGCCATGGCGATACCAAAAACGGCAAGCAGTAAATATTTTGTAAGCATAATGTGTCGGTATTTATCCGTTTTATTGTTCTATTTAAGTTACGAATATCGACTTGTAATTACAATACCAAGAATCGCCAAATGGTTCGTTTAAAATATATTATTACTTAAACAGGTACCTAAATTGCATCAATTTTGGCAGCCAAAATGAAGTCGTTGGGCGATAAGCCACCAATGTTATGTGTACTTAATTCTACCTCTACCAAACCGTAATGAATGCCTAAATCGGGGTGATGATCTTCTTCATCTGCCAGCAACGCAATTCTCTGTGCAAATGCCATCGCTTCATTAAAATCCTTCACAGAAAAATCCCTTCTAATTTTTTTATTCTCTACTACTTTCCAATCGTTGTCTATTTTCTCCTTAAATTGCTTTATCTCCTCAGCATTTAATGGTGTTGTTTCCTTTTTGCAAGGAGTACAGTGCTTTTCTTTTAATTCTCTCATTACTGTTTGTTTTCAAAATGATGTTTCTACTTTTTAATACAGGTCTGTTTAAATAATTTTCATCCATCCTTCTATAAAAACGAACAATAGCTAATTCTTTTTGTTTCTAAACCAGTAACTTAAATCAAAATTCTATTACCAATTAAATCTGAATTCAGATCATGAAAGAAAAATTCAACAAAGAAAATCCCCGGATAGAAATGAAACGCCGCGAGTTTATCCGGGTTGGTGCAAGTTTTGCCGCTGGCGCCGGTTTAGTGGGTTTGGGAACGACCAAACTCTTTGCGACGAACAGTAATTCGGTAGCACAAACCACAATCGAAAATGTAACTTTAAATAATGGCGTTCAAATGCCAATTTTAGGTTTCGGCACGCTGTATTTAAACGACGAAAAGGGAGCGCAATGTGTTGCCGATGCCATTTCGCTGGGTTACCGATTGATTGATACAGCAACGGTTTACGGGAACGAAGAAGCTGTTGGAACCGGCATTAAGAAAAGTGGTATCGACCGAAAGGAACTTTTTGTTACTTCTAAAGTTTGGGTAGATGACTCCGGTTATGAAAAAGCCAAAGTAGCTTTTCAGACTTCCCTTGACAAACTGGGCCTCGATTATCTAGACCTTTACCTCATCCACCGGCCGCGTGGCGATGTAAAAGGCTCGTGGCAAGCCATGGAAGAGTTGCACAAAGAAGGTAAGATAAAAGCAATTGGTATCAGTAATTTTGAAGATCACCAGATTGATGAATTACTGGAATACGCCACTATTAAACCGGCCGTTAATCAGATTGAAACACATGCTTTCTTCCAGCAAAGTAAGGCACGAAAATCATTACTGGATTATGGTGTACAAATGGAAGCATGGTCGCCGTTTGCACAAGGTCGGAACGGATTGTTTACCAACGAAACGCTTGCTGCCATTGGCAAAAAGTACAATAAAAACAATGCGCAGGTAAGTTTGAGGTGGCATTATCAGCGTGGTATTGTTGCCATTCCGCGCTCATCGCAAAAAGCGCATATGATGGAGAACCTCAATATTTTTGATTTCGAACTCAGTGATGCGGATATGAAAACCATTGCCGCCCTGGACTTGAATAAAACACAGTTTCCGGAGTGGGAATAGTTACTGAACAACTACAATATTTATCGAAAGCGGGGCCAGATTTATGGCTCCGTTCTTTTTAACCGACTTTTCGATAATCGACACCACGCTCTCCTGCCCGATAGCATTTCGAGAGTTTTCGTTTGGTGCTGTCATTTCAACAAGTGTTGCAGCAGAAGTTTTTGTATCGGCAAAATCCATGTTAATGGTCTGTTCCTCATAGCTGCGGTTTACTACAAAAACACAAACCTCATCATTTTCATTGTTGTATGTCGCTGAGATGTCTAACGCTTCCACGGTCTGATCTTCGGCAATAAACGGCATATTTTCCACATCAACTTCCAATAACTGGTTCCCCACATACTGCCTGAAATATTGAAGCGGATAATACACGGTTTGTTCTACTGATCCCCGATCGTTAGCCAAAATTGCACCCAGAATATTTGCTGATTGTGCCCAGTTGGCCATGGTAACATTTTCAGCCTGCCGGTGAAAAACGTTCAGAAACGAAGCTGTTGCCAACGCACTCTTCCAGGTATAATCGCAATCAAGGTTGTATTGTCCGCCACAAGTGTTGTCCCAAATTCCCCATTCATCAACCGAGATTTTAATGGCACCTTCACGCGGTGGAAAGCGGTACCACTTCGAGAAATTCTCCACTTTGGCAGGAAACTGCTGAAGGTAATCGCCCAGCTCGGTTAAACTGGTATCGAAACGGGTAATATTTTTATAAATCGCATACGGATCATCGGGGCTGTTTCCCACATACCAGTGCAACGACACGTAATCCACGATCGGCGATAAAGAAGCTAAAACGGGATCGTTCCAATCGAATTTAAACGGATCGGCCACCACAAATAATTTGATGGTCGGGTCGGTTAATTTCATCAGTTTGGCGAAATACCACGATTCTTCCGCATATTTCTCCGGTTCGTACAAACGCCCGGCATCTTCGCGGGCAGCCTCTTCATTTCCAAGGCTCCAGAATTTCACATTATATGGCTCCTCGGTTCCATACTTTCGGCGCAAATTGGCATAATACGTATTTCCTGTTCCGTTGCAGTATTCCACCCAGTTGGCAGCTTCCTCAGCAGTTCCCGTTCCCATATTTACCACAATGTAAGGTTCTGCACCAATCTCACGACAATATTTTATGTATTCATCGGTTCCAAAATGGTTGTCTTCTACTCCTCCCCAAATCAGGTTTCGGCGTGCCGGACGCTCTTCGCGTGGTCCGATACCATCTTCCCAATGATAAATTTTTGTAACGGTTCCTCCCGGATAGCGCAAAACCGTAGTAGTCAGCGCTTTCAGCTTTTCCAGCACATCGGTTCGAAATCCATTTTCATCCGACAATGACGAACCTTCCTGAAATATTCCGCCGGTGATACTGTTTCGCAAATACTCGATAAACTGCCCGTAAATATTTGGCGATACTTCAACCGCTTTTTCCGGTTTCGAGATGGTAATTTTTGTTACCTCTTGCGCAAAAGTACTTTGAAATGAAACTACTGCTATCACTGCCCAAAGCAGCACGATTTTCTTAAATGGAATATTCATTGTGCCTTTTTTATTTGGCCCCAAAAATAGAACAAGCTCCCGGCTTTGTCCTGTTTTTGCGATGAATATTAATGATTTATTTACCGTTTGAATTATTGATAAATATCCTTTTTGGTCAACTCTTTTTGAAAGATTGTATGTTGATCGTTATAGAATTTAATGAAGTTATCAGAATCCGGACTGCCTTTGCACGGAGCAAAATTTCCATGGTCAGTTGGCCGGAACGGATTACGCCACACCAAAACATACGACAACTCGTAAGGTTGCAAAATTTCCAGCACTTCTGTCCACCAATTGTGATTGCTGGCAATTGGCCCGCCGGTTTCGCTAACGGTTGCCACTTTCCCTTTTTCTGCCGACAGCTTTGTAACTTTTTCGGCGCAGTTTTGTAAAGTTCCTTTGTAGTAACTTCCCCGGTCGTAAAGGTCGAATCCCAACACATCAACGATGTCATCGCCAGGGTAGCGTTCCAGATATTCTGCTTCCGTTTGAAACCGATCGGTTGAGTAAGTAAACAACAAATGATGTATGCCTTTTGTGCTCTGCAAATAGTTAACCGTGAACCGCCAAAGGGCTTTGTAATCTTCTACCGTACACAAATCACGCCCCCACCAAAACCAGCTTCCGGTGTGTTCGTGGAACGGTCGGAAAAGAACCGGAATTTTTGTACCATCGTCCGTTTCCAAACCATTTAAAAAGTTAGCGAGCTCATCAAGCCAGCTAACAAACAACTCGTGTTTTTCGCCACCCGGCAAAATTGATGCAACTGCTTTTTTCGATGACACATCCCAAGATGATCCTCCAGTATGAGGATTTCGCAGATGCCAGCTTATCGTATTAATACCACCTCTTTCATAAATGGTTTTGATCCAGTTTTGAATGTCGTTAAAATAGACCGAATCAAGACTGTATTCATCGCCTAACTCCAGGTGACCAATTTCCCAACCATAAACTGCAGGATAATCGCCACAAACATCTTTGACATCCGAGCGTCCTTCCTCGCCGTACCAGCCTTCGCCGTAAGCCAGGTCATCCTGATGGCCAAACATCAGTCCCTGCTTTTTCAATTCAAAAAGATGCTGATAAAGATTAACTGTTTCTTTTGTTGCTTTTTTATCAGCCGGCATTGGTTGCTGTGCGGAAGTAGTGATTGCGCAAAGCAAAATCAGAACAATAAGTAAACGTGTCATTTTATTTTCGTTTTTGTACAAGTTCTTCGGTTACCTTATGCATAAATTTCTCGTTCAATTTATAGCCCATCAGGAACAATGCAGAAATTGCCGCTGCAATTCCCGGATAAATACTCAGTGTCATTTTAATTCCGCTAAGTCCCATTTCGGTTTGCTCGACATTTGCCTGAAAACCATAAATTGCAAGAATCCAAAGTGTAATGGCGCCTCCAAGAGCACCTCCCATTTTTTGCGACATGGTTGATGACGAAAAGATGAGTCCCGTTGCGCGACGCCCGTTTTTCCATTCCGAATAATCAGAAACATCGGCATACATCGCCCAAATCAATGGCATGATAATTCCGGCAGTAATACCCACAATTAAGTTAAGCGCATAGATCACAAGAATCTGTTCGGCGTGTAAAAAATACATTGAAAAGCTTAAAATCGCTGAAAGGATCATTGCCCCGATAAAGGTTTTTTTCTTACCTAATTTCGTCGATACCGGTTTTGCCAATACCACTCCCAGCATATTTGCAGCCAACCACATCGTCATATAAACCGAGGCCATTTTTGCCCAGGTTACCTCTCCAAATCCTGGGATGTACTGGTCTTTTACAAAGTATTTAAAATAGTACATCATCGATCCGTCTCTCAGCGACGAAAAAATTGTTGCAAAAATACAAGCTCCCAAAACCACAAACCATGGTATGTTTTTCGACAAGTCGGCCAGGTCTCTTTTTATGGATGTTTTTTCATGTTTGGCAGGTTTTACCCGTTCTTTTGTCCAGGCGTAAGTCAACCAAAATGTGAGTACCACAATGATGGCATAAATGGCTACCGAGTATTGATAACCTTGTGCTTCGTTGGCTCCGCGGTTCTGGAAAAATTCGATAAAATGTGCTGCCGTTGCAGTAACAAAAATACCACCGGCAAAAGCCCCGATAAAACGGAAAGAAGCCAGCGTCGTTCGTTCGGCAGGAATTGGCGTCATTACTCCAAGCAACGACGAATATGGCACATTAATGGCCGTATACACCATCATCATCAGCGTGTAGGTAATGTAAGCATAAACCAAACGGCCGGTGTCATCAAAATCAAATCGCGTAAATGTCAGAACCCCGATAATCGCAAATGGAATGGCCACATATAAAATGTATGGTCTGAATTTCCCTCTCCGCGTGTTGGTGCGGTCGCAAATCATTCCCATTATCGGATCGTTTACACTGTCCCAAATTCGGGTAAGCAGTAACATTGTTCCTACTGCAGCCGGAGTCAGTTCTACTACATCGGTATAAAAGATGGTGAGAAACATGGTAAACAGCTTCCAAAAAATGGAGGAAGCAAAATCGCCAAATCCATAACCAAGTTTCTCTTTTATGTGAAGTTTCTCTGCCATAAGTTTTAGGTATAAAAACCGAGGTAATATACTGCTTACCCGGCTCAGTAAAGTATCAGGTTATTTTGTTGTTTATTCTTGCAATCATTTCAATCATTGCCCGGGTATTGTGGTACGGACATTTCCAAAATCCTACTTTATCTTCGGTGGATATAGCAGTTCCATTTTCATCAATCCTTCCAAACCACTCTCCGTTTTCATAATCGATCACATTTTCTTTTATGTAATTCCATACTTCTGCAATTTTCGTAAGATATTGATTTTTCCCGGTAATTTCCCACGCGTCCATTAATCCCACCATAGCTTCGGCTTGCGGCCACCAATGTCGGTCGGTATCCAAATGTTCTCCTTCTTTTTCATAAAATAAAGAACCATCAGGAGCTGTACCTTCTTCTAAAGTTACATCAACCAATTTCAGTGCTGTTTGCTGAATCGTTTTCAAGCGGTTGGTTGCATTAATTTCATGAGCCGCCTCATGCAACAGCCAGGCTCCTTCAATATCGTGTCCGAAAGAAATAATATCGCTTTTGGGTGTCCAGTCCAGTTCGAAAAACAGACCAAAATGCCCCGTTTGATGATTTACAATCTTCGTTTGAAAGATATCGAGAAGATGTAAAATCCTATCTTTTAATTCGTTATCAGGCCAAACCCGGTAAAGATTGGTGTATGGTTCCAGAATGTGTAAATGCGTATTCATCGACTTGGGAAGGTTGGCATCTTTTTCACTTAAACGCATATCTGCCAAGGGTTTCCATTCTCTGTCCAGCGCCTCAATATATCCGCCGAATTTGGTTTCGCGGAAATTTGTTTCAATCAAACTGAAAAGCTTTTTAGCCAACTCCAGACTTTCCTTGTTTCCGGTTGCCCGGTAAAATTCAGAAAAAGCATACACCCCAAAACCCTGTGCATAAGCTTGTTTTCGTGTATTTACAACTTCTCCTCTATAATCGAGTTCCCAAAACAGGCCACCGAAATCCTTATCCCAAAATTTGTCAACCAGATAATCATAAGCTCTTGTTGCCATTTGTTCCAGTTTCTCGGAACCAATTACCCGGTAAGCAGCGGCAAAAGTCCAAAGTAATCGGGTATTTAATACCGCACTTTTTGTTGCTCCGGGAATTATATTTCCATCCTGATCGATTTGTCCAACAAATCCACCAAACTGCTGATCAATGGTTCGCATACTCCAGAATTCGAGAATATTCTCCAATTCCAAAGTCATTTCCTCGTTTAATATTTCGAATTGCTCTATTGTATCCATTGGAAATTTTAACAAAATCGGATTAAAGCAAATGCATAAAATCCTTATTCGAATCAATCAGCTTATTTATAGTCTCCACCGATTTATGCGAATACAGCTGATCTTGTGGCGAGTTCATGCAGTAATCTACCAGCTTCTCAATGGTTGATGTTGCCACGTGCATGCGCGTATCCGACGAAGCATAATATATAAATACGGTTCCATCCTCATCTTCTATCCAGCCGTTTGAGAAAACAACATTCGAAACATCGCCAACACGTTCGTCTTTTAGCGGAGCAATAAAATGCCCGTGTGGTTTATGCGTAACAATCCAAGGTTTTTCCAGGTCAGTCATAAACATGTAAAGCGTGTAACGCAATCCTGCTGCCGTGTTCCGAACACCGTGCGCCAGATGTAACCAGCCATGTTCTGTTCTAATTGGTGCCGGTCCAAGCCCGTTCTTTACTTCGTATATGGTGTGATATGTTTTCGCATCAACAATTACTTCTTCTTTTACCTCGGCATTTTCAATGGTTTCCGACAAGCCAAAACCAATTCCTCCGCCTTTTCCGGTATCAATAAATCCATCTTGTGGGCGGGTATAAAAGGCGTATTTTCCATCAATTAAATGCGGAAGAAGCACAACATTTCGTTGCTGCCCCGTTGTTGAGATCAAATCGGGAAGGCGCTCCCATTCCACCAAATCTTTGGTACGGGCAATTCCGGCGGCGGCTACTGCACTCGATGTATCACCTTCCGGCGCTTCCGGATCTTTACGCTCGGTGCAGAAAACGCCGTAAATCCAGCCATCATCGTGCTTTGTAAGTCGCATATCGTAAACGTTGGTATCCGGTTCTTCGGTTTGCGGCAATGTAATCGGGCGATCCCAAAACTTAAAATTATCCACTCCATTAGGACTTTCAGCAATCGCAAAAAATGATTTTCGGTCGTTGCCTTCAGTTCGAACAGCCAAAATATATTTGCCGTTAAATTTTATGGCTCCCGCATTAAAGGCAGCATTAAAACCATTACGTTCCATAAAAAGCGGATTGGTTTTTTCATTCAAATCAAACCGCCAGTGCAAGGGAACATGCTCGCGGGTTAATACCGGATTTGCGTACCTGTTATAAATCCCGTTCGATGAAAACAGCTTTTCATTTTTCTTCTCAAGCAGCACTTTAAAATCCGCCTTAATTTGTTTTAATCTCGAGTTAAATATTTCGTTCATCGTTTACAATATTTTCAGCCTGTTTATTATTCTAAAGCACTTTACTCTTGCAATTTTGATTGCCGAGAGAGCTTCTTGTATTTTATACAATATTTATAAAGCGGTGAATATCTAAAATATTCCCGACAATCTGTAAAAGAATTACGTATTTTATAACATCGAATTCTATTTGGCAGTTTTTCACTAACCAATGTATTTACGATTATGAGCTCTGTATGATTATTTTTTAGAGTGACAGAAGTGATACAGATTAAATTCTAAAATCGTCTTCTATGAAACATTTCCTCATTTCTTAAAGCATGTTACAATTTTACTGAACAAATTTTGGATGGTTCTAACCCCTCGATTCAGTATTAACAATTTAATACCCGACCCAAAACTCTTTAAATTTACAAAAGTAAGTAATTACAAACCATTCAATCATTTTAGAGGTCTTTAGCGTTTTGGTAAACATTTCAAACCCATTGTTTACCATAAAAAAAAGATCCCGCAAAAGTTTACTAATGAAAACAATTTTATTGATATCTGTTTTTTGTCTAATTTCATTGGTGTCACAAGCTCAGTGGTCATACAAGTTTTTAGCGTTACAAAAACATCATTTGTATTCAACGGGTGAATATATTGTTGGCCAACAGCAAGCTGGAAATATTGGTTTAAATTATACCTTGAATAATAAGTACACCTTGAATATTGGTTATTCAGCTACATTCAAAACACCTGTCTCTCCTTCTCCTGAATTTTTAAAATCAGTTACAAACCTAACCCCGGCGAGTTCTTATGAACCATTTGAAAACGCCGAAAATTTGTATATGATGGTTGGTCGTATATTGGATATAAATAGAAGCAGGAGTATACGCATTATCTTTCAAGGAGGGCCGGGTATTGCTTCATTTCGTCAGCCGGAATTTAATCTAACAAAATCGGGCGACCAATATAACTTCGAAACAATAGTGTCAAAAAAGTTAAGTTTGGTTTTAAATCCCAAAATTGAGATGCCATTGTGTTGTAATTTCGGATGCTCGGTTGGACCAATGGTTGTAATAAACAGTAAGCAAACATACATAGGTGCAGGAATAGGTCTTATGTATGGTCTCATAAAACACGATTAAACCAGAATCGTTTCTAATCCAACTCCTAATTTACACTTAACAAACCAATTAGTTCACTATCCCCGCAAATGAAAGCTCACCAAGCCAGTATATTTCTGATATTTTGTTAAGCATTTATAACATTTTACTTCATAGATTCCTACGATTTTGGTATCTTTAGACCAAATGGCGTAAAAAAATAAAACCCTAAGTGATTTTTCATTATGTTGGCAGCAAATAATGAGATAGATTTTATGAAAAAGATTCTGGCAATAGATGACAATAACATCAACCTGGAACTAATTTCGCAAATTATAAAACTGTATTACCCCGATTTCAAGTTTATTGGTGCATTAAATGGACGGGAAGGTATTCTCATGGCACAAAAAGAGAATCCGGATTTAATCCTTTTAGACATTATGATGCCAGATCTTGACGGATACGAAACCTGTAAAATCTTAAAGCAAAACAGCAGAACAAAACAAATCCCGGTTATAATGGTATCTGCACTGGGGCGAGATAGTGCAGAACGTACCAAAGGACTCAATGTTGGTGCCGATTCATTTATTTCAAAACCCTTCGACCAGGTTGAATTAAAAGCCCAGATAAATGTTGCGTTACGCATAAAATCATACCAATTACAGCTTAAAAAGTTAAACTCGGAACTAACATTGGTTGAAGAACGAGAGAGAAGAAGAATTGCTGAAAACCTGCACGATAGTTTGGGACAAACACTTGGACTGGCATTTATGAACCTGTCGTCTATTGATCTTGACGCTTGTACACCGGCCATAAAAAATACAGTAATGTTTTCCTCTAAATTGTTAAATAAAGCAATTGAGGAATCAAGAAGGTTAACCTACGACCTGAGTCCGCCAATACTATATGAACTGGGATTAATTCCTGCAATACAATGGAAATTAGAACAATTCGAAAAAGATTTTAACATTTCCACGAGCCTTATTGCTGAGAATAAACACACACACTTAGATAAAGAAAATAACATTTTTCTGTACCGCACGGTTGGTGAGTTGCTTACTAATACTTATAAACATGCTGAAGCCACCGAAGTAATAGTTAAGCAAACTACAAATAATGGAATGTATTGTATCTCGGTACAAGACGATGGTATTGGGATTGATAAACTGCATATGCAGCCAACATCAGAAAAAGGAGGATTCGGATTGTTAAGTATAACAGAACGAATTGAGAGTTTAAACGGAACATTTAAAATAGAACCAATTGAAAAAGGGACTTTAGCTGAAATTGAAATTCCGTATATTGCAAAATAGAATATATTGTTTAAGCTAACACAATCAGGCTCAATGGCGTATATAGGCTAAATTCGCTATTCGCCTTAAAACACAAATTATTATGAAAATAAAGGTAATAGTTGCTGATGATCACCAGCTTTTCAGAGAAGGGTTAATCAACCTCTTACATTCGGCGGACAATATTGAAGTTATTGCCCAGGCTGAAAACGGACAAGATGCTATAGACAAGGTGGAGGCTTTTAAACCCGATGTACTCCTTGTTGATATTGCAATGGAAAAGATTAACGGCATTGAAGCTACACGAATTTTAAAAGAAAAAATGCCGGAAATAAAAATTATTGCAGTCTCCATGCATTCGGATAAACAATATGTGAAAGGGATGCTGGAAGCCGGTGCTGACGGATATTTGCTGAAAAACTGTACTTACCGACAACTTACAGATGCCGTTAACTCGGTGCATGTCGGGAAAAAATTTCTTAGCGAAGACATTACTGAAATAGTTATCAATGGTTATCTTCATTCGAATGCCGACGATAACGATTCGTACTCGCAATTATCAGATCGTGAAAAAGAAATTTTTCTGCTTTTTGCCGAAGGAAAATCAACACGCGAAATTGGCGACAAACTTTTTATCAGTGTAAAAACAGTTGGTACACATAAACAAAATATTTTTGAAAAGCTTGATTTAAAAACCAACTCCGACCTTGTAAAATATGCGCTAAAAAGAGGCCTCATCCAGCTGGATTAAGTTGCCCCTCTCTTCAGTTTTTATATTCGTTGAGGAACTCAATTAATCAGGAAAATGAAAAAACGAATAATTGTTTTAGGCGCCGGACTTGTAGGCAGCACAATTGCTATCGATTTATCAAAAAATCATGAGGTAACTAGTGTTGATTTTAATCAGAAAGCCCTTAATAAATTTGCCGATTTTCCAACTATTAATTGTGTTTGCGAAGATTTAAGCCAGAGTGAAACTATTAAAACTTTGGTTTCGGGATTTGATTTGGTTGTTGGTGCCGTTCCGGGCTTTATGGGCTACCAAACCACAAAAGCTGTAATTGAAGCCGGTATAAACATGGTTGATATTTCGTTTATGCCAGAGGATTTTTTATCGTTAAACAACCTGGCACAAAAAAACAAGGTTTGTGTGGTTGCCGATTGCGGCGTTGCACCCGGAATGGGAAATATTATCCTTGGTCACTACAACCAGAAGTACGCTGTTAAATCGTACGAATGTTTGGTTGGCGGATTACCCGTTATTCGCGAATGGCCCTACGAATATAAAGCCGTTTTCTCACCCATCGACGTTATTGAAGAATATACACGCCCGGCACGCTACATTCAAAACTACGAGCTGGTTGAAAAAGAAGCACTTTCCGATCCTGAATTAATAGAATTTGAAGGAATTGGCACACTTGAATCGTGGAACTCCGACGGATTACGTTCGCTGATGCAAACCATGAAAAACATTCCGGATATGATTGAAAAAACACTTCGTTATCCGGGCTGTATCGAGTACCTGCGGGTGTTAAGAGAATCAGGATTTTTCTCGTATGATCCGGTTGATGTAGACGGTGTTAAAGTGAGGCCAATTGATGTTACGGCCAAGTTACTTTTCCCAAAATGGCAGTTAAAACCGGGCGAGGAAGACTTTACAATTATGCGCATTGTTATTAAGGCAATTGACAAGGGAGAAGAAAAAACTTTTACTTACCACTTGCTTGATAAATTCGACCGCGAGACACAAACCATTTCAATGGCACGAACAACAGGCTATGCCTGTACCTCGGTGGCAAATCTTATACTCGACGGCACATTTGATGCTATTGGTGTTCATGCTCCTGAAACTGTAGGAGCGCAGCCCGGGAATTTGGGCTACATCTTTCAATACCTGAAAGAACGTGGCGTAATATACAAGCTTTCAGAACAGATTTAAAAATCGCTTAAATTTATTTTAACCTTAAACAAAAGCAAATAATCCTTTGTTCCAAATTATTATTTTTGCATCATGGAATTGATTATTGCATTTGGCTTTTTATTACTCACCGCTATTGGTGTGGTTCTTTTAATAAAAGCAAATAAGAAAGATAAGCAACAGCAGCAAGCACCCAATGAAGTGGTAACTCCGCCTTCAGACTGTTGTGGTGCGCACGAAATCTGCGAGTTCGATCAAATAAAAGCAGACGAGTCGATTATTGAATACTACGACGATGAAGAACTTGACGAGTATAAAAACATCGATGAGAATGCCTATTCAAACAATCAGATTGAAGAGTTTCGCGAGGTTTTATATACGCTGAAAACAGAGGAAATCAGGTACTGGCTGCTAAGTATCGAGCGCCGACACATTCAACTTCCTGCTATATTAAAAAGCGAAGCCCGGATGTTAATGGCCGAAGCATAAAGCAAATTTCATTCATTTTTTGAACCCCACCTTAATTTTATTGTTTTGAGAAAGACAATCCAATTTGCATTCTTGTTGAACAAGAAATATTTTTAACTTCATGAAATACTTTTCTGAAGAGTATATTATTCAACTTTATCATCTATTTATACTTAAAACAACTTTACTATACATGAAAAATTTTTTGTCTTTACTCGCACTTTTAATTATTTCCGCTGGTCTTTCAGCACAAACTGAAAAACAATTACTCACATTCGATGACATTCTTAAATGGAACAGAATTACAGAAACACATCTCTCAAATAATGGAAAATACGTTGCATGGAAAGAGGAACCTTGGAAAGGTGATGCCATGCTAAAAATCAGTACTCCCGATGCTGAAGAAGTTGCTACGTTTAATTGCGGAACCAAGGCTCGGTTTACGCCCGACTCGCGTTTTTTGGTATTTACAGAAGTTCCACCTGCCGATACAATTCGCGAGCTGAAACTGAAAAAAACAAAAAAGGATGATCTGCCTCAAAACAAACTGGTGGTTTTCGATATTAAGGAGAATAAAACTGAAAAAGTTGATAATCTGATATCGGTTAAAGTTCCCGAAGAATGGTCGGGCTGGATAGCTTATCAGGCTGAGGATCCCGTTGACTCGACAAAAAACAAAAAAGATAAAAAGCATCCGCTGTACATTAAAAACCTGGAAACGGGATTTGTAAAAAAATATCCCGCTGTAAGTACTTACGAGTTGGCAAAAGACCAACCCTTTATTGGTTTTATATCCGAAGGCGACAGTACTTTTACTGCCGGTGTTTATCGGTTTGATTTAAAGGCTGACAATGTATCTCCTATTATGGAAGCTGAAGGAGAATTTAAACAATTATGCATTGCTGATAAAGGAGATAAGCTAGCCTTTTTGGCTGATACTACAGATTCGGAAAAACCATCTTTCGCACTTTATTATTGGGGTGGAGAAAACGCAACAATTATTGCCGATAATACAAACGATGCCATTCCTGATAACTGGGAAATAAGTGAAAATGGCAGGCTTTCATTCTCCGATAACGGCGGACGTTTGTTTTTCGGAACTGCTCCAATTCTTCCCGAAAAAGACACCACTAAACTGGAAGAAGAAATCCCTGCATTGGATGTGTGGACCTGGAACGAAGAGCAGCTTCAAACGGTTCAGCTCAACAACAGAAAAGATGATTTGAAAAAGAGTTATCTCGCAGTTGTTCATCTTGATGAGCAAAAAACAGTTCAGTTGGAGACCGAACTTTTCTCGCGCATACGAAAAATACAAAATGGCGATGCCGACAAATTATTGGCCTTTAGCAACAGACCTTATGCAGTGCAAACCATGTGGGAAGGTGGCCCTTATCACAACGATTTCTATTTGGTTGACATCAATACAGGAGTTGCTGAAAAAATAAAAACCGACTGCCGTGCCAATCCTTCGGTTTCGCCAGAAGGGAAATTTGTATATTGGTACAATGCCATAGACACAACATGGAATACCTACGAAATTGCAACAGGTAAAGAATATATTATTACACAACCTGAAACAATTCAGGCGGCAGATGAGTTAAACGACCGCCCAATGCTATCCAGCTCGTACCGGAATGCAGGTTGGATTAAAAATGATGAAGCAATTTTGATATACGATCGTTACGATATGTGGAAAGTTGATCCGACAGGCTCAGCCGCTCCAATAAATCTCACCAAAAACGGGAGAACTGCTAAGATCAATTATCGGCTTGTAAGATTTAATCCGGAACCAAACACAGGAATCGATCCTTCAGAAAAAGTTCTGCTTACAGGACACAATGAAATTTCGCGTGCCGATGCTTATTATGCTTTTGACTTAAGCAAAAATAGAGCACCCGAAGCTGTTTTCAGCCAGAATTACCGATTAGGAAGACCTGTAAAAGCTGAAGATGACGACCTGATCATTTTCACTAAGGAAGATTTTGAGACCTATCCGAACCTGATTGCCACAAATCTTAGTTTCAAAAAAGAAACACAAATAAGTGACGCTGCACCTCAGCAAAAAGAGTATAAATGGGGAACGGCGGAGTTGGTAAGCTGGCGCTCGCTTGATGGCCTGGTTTTGGAAGGAACATTGCACAAGCCTGAGGATTTTGACCCAAACAAAAAATACCCGATGATTGTGAATTTTTACGAGAAAAGTTCCCAGAACCTGCTTAGTTACCGTATGCCGGAAAATCATCGTTCAACTATTGATTATCATTACTACACCAGTCATGGATATATAATTTTTAATCCCGATGTTTATTACAAGGAAGGCTATCCGGGAGAATCGGCATTTAATTGCGTGATGCCCGGTATTACATCGTTAATAAACAAAGGTTTTGTTGATGAAGAGCACATTGGCGCGCAAGGACATAGTTGGGGTGGTTACCAGGTAGCTTATTTGGCTACACGAACAAATATGTTTGCTGCCATTGAATCGGGAGCTCCAGTTGTGAATATGTTTAGTGCCTATGGCGGAATTCGCTGGGGATCGGGATTAAACCGCTCATTCCAGTATGAACATACGCAAAGCCGCATTGGAAAAACGATTTGGGAATCTCCGTTACGTTATATTGAGAACTCGCCATTGTTTACACTCGATAAGGTAAATACTCCGATTTTAATTATGCATAATGACGACGATGGCTCAGTGCCATGGTACCAGGGAATTGAGTTTTTCATCGGCCTGCGACGGTTGCAAAAACCAAGTTGGTTGCTTAACTATAACGAAGCCGACCACTGGCCAACAAAACTTCGCGATATGCACGATTTCCAGATTCGTATGGCCCAGTTTTTTGATCATTACCTAAAAGATGCTCCGATGCCGAAATGGATGGATGAAGGTATTCCGGCAATTAATAAAGGTGTTGATATGGGATATGAGTTAGTGGAGTAAAAAAGAAAAGCGATGTATTTCTCGGTGATCCGATAAATACATCGCTTTTTAATTTATTCTCTTGCTTTTTAGCTTGAAAACTATTTTATAGAATTATAAATTTCAAGTGCTTCTTCAAATTTTTCTTCCATCACCCGTATTTCAATACCAATATTGGAAGGACTTCCCGAAAAAGTTCCATCAATAGTACTTGTTATCTCATTTACCAACATGTATTCAATACCGGCTTCATCAAGCATTTCTTTAAATAACATGTACTTCATGTCGAAATTGCTGGTGAATGTTGCTACAGTTATAGTTTTACTCATCAGATTTATTATTCGTCTTTACCTTTTTTAGTCTCAATAATTACAACACCATTTGCTCCTCGTGAGCCATAAATAGCAGCACTTCCATCTTTAATAATATTCACACTTTTTACTTGTGTTGGGACAAGAGAATTCAATATGGTGTTGTCGACCTGCATGCCATCAACAATAATCAATGCAGCACTACTCATATTTATTGAATTTATTCCGCGAATAATTATTTCCCCATTGCTCTGTACCTGCACGCCGGCAAAACGTCCTCTTATCAGATCGTACATATTGGTATATTGCGAAAAATCCACATCATCACTGGTCATTTGTGCTAACGCATTCAAACGCTCTCCATCTTTTACGTAACCATAACCAATGGCGTATTCTCTTGCTTTATCACCAGGTTTCAGATTTAAATTTACGGCCACTATTTTAGTGTTCTCTTCCAGTTTTACTGTTCTGCCCTGAAATCCTTTGGCCGATATTTTAATTTTATCTTCAGGGGCAACCTTTACCTGAAAGTGTCCCAAAGTATCTGTTTTTACCACTTCTTTTGAGCTTTTTACAAAGACATCGGCTCCTACAATTGTTATACTGTCGAAGGTAGTAACAATCCCTTGAATATAGCGCTCCTGTGCACTACCATGATTTATCGTAAATACGCAAATGATGAATAGAATGAAGGGGAAAAGTTTCGTTTTCATATTAATCGGCTTTTATTGACTTAATTGTGTTAAAGTTACAATAAATCAATAAACAACCAATATGTTAAAAAAGCATATTATTGTTCTTTTGCCGGCCGTACTCGTTTCACCCTGTAAGGCTTTTTCTGTTGCGACTCAAAGTAAGTTCGCATCTGTAACTCTGCAATAATACCGGTGGTAATAAACTGAATTCCTCCTAAAACCAATAAAATACCCAATAATAATAATGGTTTTCCCCAAATATCATTGCCCAGTATTTTTAGCACAAGCAGATATATATTTATAAGCACTCCAATGGCAAGGGTGAAAATACCGATTTGTCCGAAAAAGTGCATTGGCCGCTGAAGATACTTTTTAAAGAAAAGCATCAGCACCAGGTCGCTCATAACTCGTGTTGTACGACTGAGGTTGTATTTTGAAGTTCCAAATGTCCGCGGACGGTGATTCACATCGACCTGGGTAATTTTGGTAGCGCCTTCAAGAGTTACAAGTGCAGGAATATAACGATGCAACTCGCCATAAATATGAATGCTTTTTATGATATCGTTTGTAAAAATTTTTAAGGTGCACCCCAAATCTTTCATGTAAATTCCGGTTGCACGACGAATGAGGTAATTGGCAATTTTAGACGGCACTTTGCGTAAAAACATCCCGTCTTTCCGATTAGCACGCACACCTGCAACCATATCCCACTCTTCTTCCTCAATCATTTTTAGCATCATCGGAATATCTGCCGGATCGTTTTGCAGGTCGCCATCAATTAATGCAACATACTCGCCTTCTGCCTGATCGATACCGGCTTGTAATGCTGAACTTTGCCCGTAATTTCTTTTTAACTCAACCAATAAAAACCTGTCGTCGTTAATTTTTCTGATTTCTTCACGTGTCTTATCTGTCGATCCGTCATCTACAAATATGGCTTCGTAATCTATTCCCTCGAGGGCTGCTTTTATTTCTACTGCTAATGGTTTAATGTTTGGCTCTTCATTCCAAACACAAATTACGAGTGAAAGCTTTTTCATAATCTGTTTTTATGTGTTTCCAGTTGCATCAACACAACCTTTTTTTTGCGGTTGCAAAGTTATGAATTATGTTCTACGATAACTTACTCAATCCCGTTTAGTTTCCATATGAATGAAAAACGTACTGTTTTGTATAACCAATCGTGTAGTCCGTGTTGATATTTTATGGCAATAGCCCTTTTATTGTACTCTCTTCTTAACTCAAAATTGATTTGCATTGGCCTGTCTCCATTGTTTTTATAGCCATAGTACCCCGACCATGATGGAGTGAAACGCCAGTCGTTTTTTTCGAAATCAATTCCGGCGCCATATAGCAATGCGTCATTCTGAAGATTCAGTTCATCGTTGGTTTGCCAGCTGTAAAAGCCCAGCATCATGTGTGGCCTGATAAGTGTTGTTTCCGAAGACCCTAAATCTTTTGAAAAACTAAAATCGAAAGAATAACCAGGAGTGTCAGCAAATCTGGCACCTTCGAAATTGGTTCCAGAGGCAGTTTTTAAAATAGCCCGAAACAAGGTATTTGGAAAAGCGCGGTCTTTAAAAAGTTGGATTAAAGTAGAAAAATAGAAATCGCCAATGGCATAACCTTTTCCATCTTTATCGCGCGAAAAACGTTCGTCTCTAATTTCGGTTGTATATGAATAATGTTCGAGCAAAACGCCATACATTTCTATAGCAATCTTGTTACCGGCAAACGGAATATATACACGCCCTGAAATATCCTGTGTTGGATCGCCCGAATAAAAATGGTTCGAGACCGTAAGTTCCAATTCTGTATTTCCTTCCAACAATCCCTTTTTTAATTCGGGCACAGGTAATGCATTTGGCCCGAGAAAAGCAGGTGATATAATTAACCAGTTACGCCAACCCGGATCGCCGCTTTCCCAACCATGCGCATCGTTCCACCACGACCAGTCTTCCTGAGCTGAGACCAGTAGTTGTGTAACCAAAAGAAAAAGAGCTATAATTAAAAGTCGTTTCATTGCTTGTTTAAACCTGATGTCTGCAACGTTTTTGTGTCGGTTCTCAGAAGGTAAAATTCTGAGCTATCAAATGTAAACGATTTTTTCGCGCTATCAAGGTGGATGAAAAAAAAGATGAAAAAATTAGAGAAAAAATAAGCCCTTCAGCAAAACTGAAGGGCTTACATCTAAAGTTTAAGTTTTTCTCTTATACTTTGGGGTATACCGTCTTTGTGTACCATAATACACATTGTCTTGTAATTCACATATGGTTTTGAGGCGTAAAAATACCCTTCATATTTATTGTAATCGCCCCACGAGTTTTTTACTTTATAGAAAGTATTTCCGTTTTGATCTTTTGCTGTACCGATGATATGCATTCCATGATCGTCGGTAGTCTGGTAATTATCAAAAGCTGCCTGCCGCATTTCCTGTGTTACGACCAACTCAGGAACCGGCTTTTCCAGCTTATACAATTCTTTTTCCTTTTCTTTTTGTGGCAGTGCTTCCCATTTTGCAATTTCGGCATCGCTCATGTCTTCGGCAGGCGCAGCCGGAACTACAGCGACTCCTTTGTTACTTGTGGCCCACCCTTTCTCACTAATATCGGTTGCCCAAGCTACCGTTAATCCGTTCGTTAAAGCATACTCGATAATCTGTTCCAACTCATTTAACGGAACATTATAAACTTCATCCCACGACCAGTTGTCGGGAACCTCTAAAATAAATTTATCGTAAAACGGATGATGTGTATACGATGTAATTTCAACATAATCATCCATATGCAAACCAACATAATCACTAGCAAAACTTTGCGGTGTATATTGTTTTCCTTCGTATTCAAATTTTTTCGGGAGTTCTCCCAGATAGGAATCCAGTGTAGCATCAATCGATTCGTGCCAAACGGTAGTTAATTTGCGGTTCTTGTTTTCTACAACAGCATCAACATGTTCTTTCAAAACTTTGTCCATTTCGCCATGCACATGTTTTTCTTCGCCATAATTTAATCCCGAAAAAACCGATTCAGGAACAATACCAAATTCACGAATCATATTTGTAACATCGTGAAATGCTCCACCACCGGCAAAATTTAAATTACCATGCATGCGTACATGTTTTTTGGCTTTCTCAGAATAAGTGTGCCATACAATAAACATTTCTGAAAGATCGACTTCTGGTTTTCCCAAACGCAACATTTCCGACTCAAGAAATGAGAGCCCGGAAAAAGACCAGCAAGTACCGGAACGATATTGATCCTTAACCGGCGTTGCCGCTAATTCGATTTCGTCCTCAAAAACATAACCTTTTACCTCTTCCTTCTTTTTATCCTCTGCAAAAACACTGATTGTACAAACCACAATCAATGCAGTAAAAATCAAACGCAACTTCATATTCATAAATAAAATATTACCCCTCTTAATTTGAATTAGCGTCAAATTTAACAATTAATTCTTTTTCAGAAAGAGAATTTAATATAGAGTTTATAAAAATTAGAGGTAGTTTTTCAGATTAAAAGTTATGTAATAATTTATGTGACATAAGTTACTGAACTTCGGTGTAACGATAGCAGTTTACAAGGTGATCGTTTACCATTCCGGTGGCCTGCATGTGCGCATAAATAACGGTTGATCCAACAAATTTAAAACCCCGCTTTTTTAAATCTGCGGAGATTAAATCGGAAAGTTCGGTTTTAGCCGGCAATTCCTTTAAATCTTTAAACTTATTCTGAATAGGTTTGTGGTTTACAAATCCCCAAATGTATTTATCGAAACTCCCAAACTCTTTCTGGACTTCGATAAAACGCTGTGCATTGTTTACACACGCCCGAATCTTTTGTTGGTTGCGGATGATTGATTTATCCTGAATAAGTTCCTGAATTTTATTTTCGGAATACTGAACAACTTTTTGCGGGTTAAACTGATCGAATGCCCTCCGAAAGTTTTCGCGTTTATTCAGCACAATCTGCCAGCTTAACCCGGCCTGAAATCCTTCCAATACAAAGAATTCAAACAATTTATCATCATCATGAAGCGGCACTCCCCATTCTTCATCATGATATTTCATCATCAACTCATTATTTGTTCCCCAGTCGCACCGTTTACACATATTTTTAGATTTGAGTGAGTATTCGTTAAAAAAACTAACTACTTATTACTTGCAACTATGAAAATACTATTTTTGTTTGTTTAGAAAAAAAGGATAAAGTAGCCCTAATCGAGAATAGGGTACCAGAGAAATTAATACATGAAAAAACTTACTATATTTTTTGCACTCTTGTTGTCGATGAGTTTTCTGGCCGAAGCGCAGTTGAATATCAACCACTTTATCCGGGTTGGCCGAACGCGCATTTCAATTGGCAATTATACGGGGGCAATCGAATATTTCAATATTGTAATTGAATTTAAACCTTATTTGCCGGAAGCCTATTTATACCGCGGTACCGCTAAACATTCGCTGGAGGATTACCGTGGTGCAATAGCCGATTACGACAAAGCGATAGAAATAAAACCCTATTATCCGCGCGCTTATAACAACCGTGGAATGGCCTATCACAATCTAAGGTTATACAAACGCGCGATTGAAGATTACAACCGGGCGCTGGAGTTCGATCCGGACGATGAGTCGATTTACAATAACCGCGGAATTGCCAAACTTGCACTCAAAGACATGGAAGGCGCCATTGAGGATTATAACCGGGCACTGGAGGTAAATCCAAAATCAACCTTTGCATTGATGAACCGAAGCAATGCAAAAATTGTAAGCGGCGATATTAAAGGAGCCATCAGTGATTTAAATGAAGTAATTATCATTCGTCCTCACTATGCAGCTGCATACCTTAATCGTGGTTTGGCACGTTTTGAACTGGATGATTACGCCTCGGCACTTCGCGATTACGATCAGAGTATAAAATTCGATCCGCAAAATGCACTGGCTTTTAATAACCGCGGAATTGTAAAACACAAATTGGAAGACTACGAAAGTGCCATCATGGATTACGACATGGCCATACAGCTAAATCCTGAAATGGCCAGCGCCTATTTTAACCGGGCAATGGCTCGCGAAATATTAGACCGGCCAGGTTACGAGCAGGATTACCAAATTGCAGCCCAGTTAAATCCGCAGTTCGATTTTAGCCAGCGAAGAATAAATGCCGAGCAATTGGCACAGCAGCAACAAAATCAACAAAAGAAAAACCAGCAACAGAATACGAATTCGTCTGCAAGCAATAACCAACAAAATTCGCAAAGCTCGCAGCAGGCTTTGGCGCAAAACAATCAGCAACAAAATAATACTTCGGTTGCCGATCAGAAATCAGACGAAGAGAAAAGGAAAGAAGAACTGGAAGCTGAAAAGCGGAGACGACGTATGCGCATGGATCTGGTAATTGAAGATACCAGAGACCTGCCCGAAGAAGACGAAGTGGAAGTTGACGATGGCCGCATTCAGAACAAAAATATTGTTATCGATTTGCAACCAATGTTTCTGATTACAGCTTTCGAAAAAAATGCTGTTGATTATGAACGATTCCAGTATTACAATGTGGTAATTGATGATTTAAATACCGAGAACAATTACAATCCGTTACTCTCTATTTCGAACAAGCCGGTTTCCACTTACCAGTCGGTTTTCGAGAACTTTATTTTGTTTTTTAACGAAAAGATCGCAGTGCAGGAAAATGCGCACAACTATTTAAACCGGGGTATTTTTTATAGTCTTACCGGCGATTACAACAAAGCTTTCGACGACCTTAACAAAGCCATTGAACTGGATGAAAAAACTTCGGTAGCCTATTTTACACGTGCTAACACCCGGTATAAACTGAAAGAACAAGTCGAACTTCTGGCCGGAACCGGAACAACTACTTCCATCTCGTTAAACGAAGGAAAAATTAACGACAACAACAACTTAAAACCTGAAACAGTAGAATACCAGGATATTTTAGATGACTATGCCGTTACGCTGTTCCTCGATCCTGATTTCTTTTTTGGCTATTACAACCGGGCATTTATAAAACTGCGCCTGGGCGAATACCGAAGTGCTGTGGAAGATTTAAACCGGGCAATTGATTTGGAACCGGAGTTTGCTGAAGCGTATTTTAACCGGGGGCTTACAAAAATCTACCTCGATGATATTGACGGCGGAGCATTGGATTTAAGCCGCGCCGGTGAGCTTGGCATCGACGGAGCTTACAACATTATTAAACGGTATTGTAACTAGAGATTTAAAAGATTGAGGGGATTGATAAAAGATTGATGGAGATTGGATATTGCAAAACTGATAAATTGGAAAATTGTAGTTCTTAACTTTCTATATTTTCCTCTGTGTAACTCTGTGACTTCTCTGTGTAACTCTGTGGTTAAGTTTTAAATATTGCCAAACTGTCAAATTGTAAAACGGATAAGCAGCGTTACTGAATCTTGCATTCTGGATGCAAAACTTTCCCTTCTTGTAACTCGCAACTCATAGCTAGTAACTCTTATCTGATTGTCTCAACTTTCTACTTTTGCTTTGCATTTTTTACTTTATACTTTTTACTTTTGCCTTGTTACATTATACTTTTTACTTGAATTATGAATCAGCCACTCGCAGAACGCTTACGACCAAAAACATTAGACGATTACATCGGGCAGGAACACCTTGTTGGGAAGAATGCCGTTTTGCGCAAACTGATAGATTCGGGCAAAATAACATCACTTATTTTATGGGGACCTCCGGGAGTGGGCAAAACTACATTAGCGCGTATTATTGCCAATACATTGGATCGGCCATTTTACACACTCAGCGCTATTAACTCAGGTGTAAAAGATATACGTGATGTGATTGACAAAGCTAAAAAGCAACAGTTTTTTAGTCGCCCGAACCCGATACTGTTTATCGACGAGATACACCGTTTCAGTAAATCGCAGCAAGATTCATTGTTGGGAGCTGTTGAAGATGGTACCATTACCTTGATTGGTGCAACAACCGAAAATCCTTCATTTGAGGTGATCTCTCCCCTGCTCTCGCGCTGCCAGGTTTATATTCTGGAGCACTTGGATAAGGCTGCTTTGCTAAAGATCATTAAACAGGCAGCAAAAAAAGATACCGTACTTAAGGAGAAAAAGATTACACTGCGCGAAGATGCCGCAATATTGCGCTACTCGGGTGGCGATGCCCGAAAACTGCTAAATGTATTGGAGTTGGTTACACTTGGCGAAGACGGCAACAACATTGTTATTACCGATAAAAAAGTAACCGACAAACTGCAAAAGAACCTTTCGATATACGATAAGAAAGGCGAAATGCACTACGATATTATTTCGGCATTTATAAAAAGTATTCGTGGTGGCGATCCGGATGCGGCGGTGTACTGGCTGGCGAGAATGCTTGAAGGTGGCGAAGACATTAAATTTATTGCCCGTCGTTTGCTGATACTGGCTGCCGAAGATGTTGGCCTGGCCAATCCGAATGCCTTGTTGCTGGCACAAAGTACATTCGACGCAGTTCATAAAATCGGGCCGCCCGAATCGCGCATTATTTTATCGGAATGTACCATATACCTGGCTACTTCGCCAAAAAGTAATTCGGCCTACGAAGCTATCGACAATGCCATTGCGCTGGTAAAACAAACCGGCGACCTCCCGGTGCCGTTACACATACGTAATGCACCAACCAAGCTGATGAAAGAAATTGGCTACGGAAAAGATTACAAATACGCCCACTCGTACGATGGTAATTTTGTTGAACAGGATTTCCTACCCAAAGAGATTAAAAACAACCGCATTTACCAGCCACAAAATAACGCATCTGAAGTTAAGATTCTGGAGCGCTTGAAAAAGTGGTGGGGGAAACGGTTTTAGTCACTGGACATTAGTCACTAATCCTTTGGTTTAGCGGTCATTTCGCAAGAGCTATATGAGAAAAATCTTCTGCTTCAACTGAAAGATATTTGCTTCCCATTTTTCTCCTTTTGTCTTCAATTCAAAAAAAACGCCTTAACTAAAAAAAGATGTCATCTATATTTTTCGAAAAACACAGATGACATTACTACTTTTAATCTCGTTGAAGAGAGGGGACATTAAAAAGGGACTATTTTTTCTACAACAGCATAAAAATAGTCTGACAATTTTACTCCTACTAATGCCAAATAATTGAATTATTAAAGCAACGATTTCCCTTATTGAAGCATATCATTTTTTAGATAATAAAGATCTCAGATGAAAGGAAAAGTTGACTTATGTACATAATTTTCGTATTTTGAATAAAATTTTCAACCAAATAAACAATTACCTGAATGCGATGACGATCAAATCAAACTCACATTAAGTACATAAACGAACTTTATTTCCCCATATAAAAAACCACCTGTGCCGGCAAGCAGACAGATGGCTCGTTATAACATTTAAGTATAAACATTAAAACAAAGTAAAGATGGCAACATTATCTGAAAGTAAAAAACGCGATTTTGTATCGCAAATGATCACGCTGCTGGAGCAAAACACCCAGCTTTTAACGGACAAAGGTTACGATCCGGAGAATAAAATAAATGAGTTAACAACACAGCTAACAGCAGCCGACGATGCCGAGGCCAGACAAACTGAAGCAATGGCGGCGGCTAAAGATGCAACCAAATTAGCACAGGAAACCCTGGATGTGGTTTACCGAAATGGTTCGGCCACTGTCGACCTGATTTCGGGCCTACTCGGAAAACAGGACAATCTGTTAAAAGAAATAAAGAAGTTACGTAAATAGTCTCAAAACATGGGGAAAGTGAAAAGCCGTTCGGAAAGGAGAAATCCCGGAAGAACGGTTTTTCTTTTTCCTGTTCTTTGTCATTTCGAACGTAGTGAGAAATCTCCATAACACAAAAGACAGATTTCTCGCTCTTACCTCGTTCGAAATGACGAATATAAATAGTTTCCCTATTACTTAGGTCTACTCCCAAGTGCTTCGGGTGTCGTCCCAAGGCTTCAGGGAACAGGGTAGCAACCTTTGGGAGTGTGCCTAAGGCTTTAGGGTAAAGGGTACGGTTCTTCGGGAACATTCCCTAAGCTTTTGGGAATGGGGTACGACAACTATACCCAAGGGTAGGCTGTTGCGGGAATAAGCCCCAAGCCTTTGGGAACCAAAAATTATACCTCAGGCACTGGAAACATAGTGTTTCCAATGAGCTAAAAGTATTGTATTTACTGATGTTTCAGCGAAATATTACAAAATGTAAAAACTCCCCGCTGCTAACAACGGGGAGTTTGAATGTGAGTGAAATACGAATTATTATTCGAAATTTACAAATTTGGTTGTAACTTTTTCAAAATCATTTGTAATAATAACGCTGTATTGGCCAGTTGTTAAACTGTTCATTTTAACAATCTCCTCGTAATTACGAACAATCTTACTGAAAACCTTTTGCCCTACTACATTAAAAACTTCAAGTCTGTATGGAGGATTAGAATTACCATTGAGTTTTACGTATAGTTCTTTTCTGTTTAAATTATAATTAACCACAATTTTATTTTCATCTGAGATTTCATTAACATCAGTTATTGCAACGGTTACGGGGCTCGAGATTGCAAAACATCCATACTCATCAATTACCTTTACATAATAACTTCCTCCAGTGGTTATTGAATAATTTTTAGATAAGGATATCGGTTCTGACTCGCCTTCTTTATACCATTCATAAGTTTCAAAGCCATCAACTGCTGATAGATTCATTCTCGATCCTGCATCCATAATATAAGAACCTTCAAGGTTCAGAAGATTAACATTTAATCGATCGTTAATAATAATCTGAAAAGAATCCTTAGTTTGATAACTATAGTTCTGGTATGACAATATCAATGTGTCAACATTTGCTATATTTAATACATTTCTAAATTCTTCTAAATCAATAATCCCACTAAAAGATTTTGAGCTTAAGCTTTGTTCATAAAGAAATTTGTCTGTTACCAAACCTCCGTTTGAAATTCCTATTCGAACACTATCGATCTTATTCTCATTTGTGTTCAACATTCCATCTGTAAGATTAATAACTGGAAGATCGCAAAGACTGGTGTATATATTCTTATTCGAACTTAATTCTGGTAATTCAAGCAAATTATTTTTTACCGTAACTGATACCAACGAACTATCTTGGGCATTGTTTTCATCACTAACAATGACTGAAAATGAGTGTACACCAATGTTGTCAAGCTCAGGTCTCCAATTTAGAATTCCTTCGGAGTTGATACTCATTCCTTCCGGTTCATTCTTTAATAAAAAAGATAGATTATCACCGTCAGTATCATTAGCATAGATCTGGCCTACTAGAAGAGAATCAATATAAACAACATTTTGGACAATAATCTCAGAAATATAAGGTGGATTATTTACTTCCTTTTTGTCATACGAAACTTTAAGAGTTTCAGAGTACTCACTTTCCAGATTCTTTTCATCGATAGCGGTAACAGCAAAGTAATAATCCCTTCCTGATATTAAATCTGGCAAAACCATATATTTTTGAGAACCAGAGTTAAATGACTTTGTGGTATTTCCAAAATTCAATGTATTATCATAGTAAACATTAAAATTTATATTCGCTGTTGCTTCATAATCCCAAATTAAACGTAGAGTATCATTTTCAATCATATATTGTAAGTTGGTCGGTGCATCCGGCGTATTGTCATGAGTGATAGTAACAGAGTTAGGAGAATAAATACGAATTGGAGTATTTTCTTCATCCTCCAATATTCCGTATACAAAATATCTTCCATTTGGAATTTCTGATGTATTCCAATTAAGTTCATCATTTTCATTTTGCGTTGCAAAATCAGAAAATTTCACACCGTTAAAACCGGTATTATCGTCATCATAAAATAAGGTTAACCTCGATACTTTATCATTTGTATAAGCTCTGTACGGAACGATAACATTACTCCCCTGATAACCAAGGGAATCAATTATAAGTGCAGAACCTAGTTCTGCTCCTATAACATCTACCTTTATATCTTCGTTCATGTTATCAGCAATTATTGCCCAATCCCCAACAGGAGGATTATCAAACTGGTAGAAGATTTTTTGTTCAATATCATTCTCGGAATAAAATTGATTTGAGTTATTTACATTATTTGGTCCTATAACCTGTCCGTCTGGCATCCTTATTTGGCATTGAGGCATTTGATTATCCTGATCGACTCTAATAATCATCGTAGGCGTTTCTTCTTGAAGCTTAAAAACTTGTTCATAATTAATACCTGAACTTTTTAATCCGCTCTGCGTACTTCTATCGTTTATAATTAAACTTTGGCCTTCAAACCTATTCTCTGTAGCATTTTTTAATTTTAATAAGTTAGAATTCCCAAAAATTATCTCATTCCAATTCTCATAACCTCTACCATAATCAGTAGTAAGCTTCTTGTCTTTCCACTCAGCTTTATAATTCATCTTAAAATGGAGCAACTTCGTATTTCCTGCGATAATATTATTCGACAAATAATTATCTGTCTCGGCAACGACATAAGGTAATTCAACTAAACTACCTAATATATCAAATGGGAATCCATCTTTAGCAGGAATACTAAGTGCAGCATATAAACGACCGTTCACTATTAACAAATCGCCTTCTTTAAAAATTGAAGCATCAATTTTGCCATTAAAAATATCATATAATGAAACAGCTCCTCCGAAAGCCACTTTATTTTTCTGAATACTTAAATATACATTCGCCAAATCATTATCAAAAAGTTGCAGTTCTCCAGATCCATTAAATTCTTTACCCCAGGTATAACTTAGAGAGAGGTTATTCAACTTAACTACCTCAAAATTTCCTTGAGCTGATGGAACCAAATCGATACTAACCATTAAAGTTAATGGTGGATTTGCCAAATTATCAACCCCTCCACTTATTTCAGAGATTGAAAATCCGGTTGCAGCTACTGGAATTGGATGTGGTGGAACAACATCAATGTGTACAAAATTCATTTTACCACTAATGATTTCGGTTGTGGCACCTACACCAAAAAACGGAGTTGTTAAATGAGCTGCAGCAGAGAAATAATCATCAATCGTGTTAAATGTTAAGCCCAAAGTATCTAGAGTAACACTATGAATCTTAATATCTTCAACAGAAACAGTACCCAGCAATCTGACTCCATGTTGTCGGGTAATCTCTAAAGTTTGAATATGTGCGTCTACCTTATCTATTATTTCCGGCAATTGTAAATCTCCATAAATTAATACACCTCCATCAATTAAAAACATTTGATCAACATCAACGGGTAACTTGCTTAGCATTATTGACATTTTATCAGAAGTATATTCCTTAAAATTTATTCCTTCTGCAAGTTCTAATTCAAATTCTCCAGAATAAATATCTACTATTTCTACAATTGGTATTTTATCAAGATAGATTCGCCCATCTCCCGACACAGAAAGTTCATTTACATTTACTAATAATTTACTTTCTATTTTTATGTATTCGTTTATTTGAATATTTCCTTCAATTTCGTACTCAGAAGTTGCAACTTCAACAATTTTATCTGCATAAATTTTATACTTACCAACCTCTAAATAATCAGAAAGCATTGTGCCCAAATCTTTATTAAAATAAATTACAGGGGACTCTATTGTTCCAACTGTTTTGTTCACTCCAAAATCAATTGAAGACTCTACCTCATATACGGAATCAGTCAGCTTATCATAAACTTTTAATCTAATTCCCTCCTCAGTTGCATCATTAGATCCTATACTGAGTTGAAATTGCATTCCTGAAGGGCCATTAAAGATACTGGTAACTCCTCTACATTCGCCATCTTTAAATGCTGCAAGTTTACTATATTCTTGAGTTACAAAAGTACCATCAACTTTTATCTTTGCATGAAGTGTCATCGTATGTCCGAGCCCACCAACAACATTCCAGTTTGGATCCTGGGCTTGAACTGTTGAAACAACAATAACAATAACAATAAGTATTTGAATTACCTTTTTCATAGCTCCAATAGTTATCATTGCGTTTTAACAATTTTTTCCACATTAACCTTATCATCAATAATAAGATTCACAAAATATATTCCTGGCTTATATTGTTGAATATCAAAATTCAAATCATCTAAATTAAAGCTATAGTGACCAGAGTTTAATTGATTCAAATCAATTTCCCCATGCAATCTGCCTGATATGTCAAATACCATTATTTTAATAGAGCTTGGTTTATTTAAATCAAATTCAATTTTTAAATTATCGGTAAATGGATTTGGTAATAGTTTGAAATAATTAACAGATTCTATTTCATTTACTGCTGTCTCTGTTTCCACATTATAAATAATTGGAGCTGTCAAAGTACCAAGTATAGCATTATTTTCAAATCGTATAGTATCTGCAAGGATAAACTCTTCATTCAATTCTGGATGGTAGAGTCGAAGCTCAATGCTATCCAAACTCAAATCATTTGTTCCAATTCCTAATAGGAATTGATTACCAGACGGACCATCAAACATATTGCAATAACCTAAACACTCTCCATTCTTGAACGCTCCTACCAGAGAGTTCGGACTATCAATAATGAAATCATCAATTTTTACTTGTACATGAATTGACATCTGATATTGATTTCCACTCGGATTTTTCCAATTTTGTGGACCACTATCGCTAATTTTCATTAATGATTTGACAGCTGTTTCATTATATTGTAATACGACTGGAGCCGAAACTAAAAACTTGTATCCCTCTCCTGGATGCATAATAAATTGTTCAGGATACCATTTCCCATTAAAGTATTCAGCACTTTCTTGATTATTCTGGGTTCTTATGAAGTCACCATTATTAAACTGATTTCCATTAAGAGCAGCATTGATTTCAAGAGGTACTTGAGAGTAGTATCCAATCCAATTCCATCCTGGGACCAAAGATATATTCTCAACTTCAGCAGGCGTCCCTGAAATCTCAATTGTTTCTGGTGATTCTGATTGACACTTCAGCATATACATTTCGCCGACTTTGATTCCTTCCGAAATACCATACCACTCTTCATTAAGATAGGTCGCTACCTGAGTTTGTGTTTTTATTTCATCATTATTAACTTTTCTATTATTTAGCACATTCATCAGGTTCATCTGATTTGCATGAACATTAAATGATATCCAATTCCATCCTGTAGATAATTCTATAGTTTGATTAACAAGAACTTCATTTGATTCACTAATAATGATTTCCTTTTCAGGAAGATTCTGCTGACCAGAAACATCACTATTTTCAGGCCAATGCTGATCCCCAATATTCCCTTTTATGTGTAACTTTATATCTCCCTGAGAGGATGGAGTTATCCGCAATGTGACGGAATAACTCTCGGTATTAAATGAACCTGTCTCTTTCTCAAAATTGCAAAGAACATATTCTGCTTCCATCTCGGCATAACCATCATCTGTGGCTTTATAAATTGGCTTATACCCTTTATTGCATATATGAGAGAAAAAGCCTTCGTAGTCTAAAACTTCAATAAAACCTTGAGTTTGTTCAACGCCAGGGAATGATATGTCAAGATTCACAGGAACATTTGAAACAGGACTACCACTATTTTTAATTGTTATTGTTATGTCAAATGGTTCGCCTTGTATATATGTTTGAGGCCCAGAATATAGAATTTCTGGTTTAGCGATACAGGTTCCTGTAAAATCAATATTCTTATCCTCGCCCAAATCAATCTCACGAGACTGGGATTGCCATTTATAATCAGGATGAGAAACAGAAATAGCGTGAGTTCCTTCTTCAATATTTAGAATACTGTAACTACCATCCTCAAAAGAATTTGTTGATAATGCAGAACCATTATCTATTTGAATTACTGCTCCTTTAATTCTATCATAACTATTTTGGGAAGAAATACATATTCCAGTTATTGTATAGTAATCTTTTTCAACGTCAAGAACAGAATAAGACCTTGTTTCGGACCATTCACTAGTTTCATTTTCATGTATGGATCTTACTCGCCAAGTGTGTGTGCCAACACTTTCGATGCTTGTACTGATCTTTAATGAGGTGGATGATTGACCAACAATAGCACTCCAATCTGTCCCTGAATCAAATTCTACTTCATAAGAGGACGCCCCATTTACAGACTGCCATGACAAATTCAGTTCTGATCCAACATATACAGCATATCCATCTTCAGGGGAAATCAACGTTGGTTCATCTAACATGTCTTTAACATTTACTTCCCAACTCGTTTGCGCTTCTAGGCCTGATTTATCAATAACTTTAGCAGTTACACTGTTTATATTTAAAGAATTGAATGTATAGTAGAATTCATCCTCATGTGAATTACTCCATGACTCTGAATCGTATAAATGTGTACTTTGAATATTGCCATCTACGTACCATTCAATACGGTCGAAATCACTTGCTCCATCTGGTTCTTCGACGGTAACCACAAATTTGGTGCTTTCAGTAATATGAGTTTCATGTGGACTTGATGGATTTTTACGTTCAATGGTTGGATTTCCCTCTGTGCCATTAACTATTACTTCCCAGTTCGTTTCAGCAGTGGCTCCTGCCTGGTCATAAACAATTGCCTTTACGGTATAATTACCCGGACTTTCAAAAGTATAGCTAAAATCGTTTTCTCTAGGATTATACAGGTTGGCAAGCCAGTTAGTTTTATCTTTCTCTACGTTATCGACAAACCACAGTATTTTATCCAAGTCTCCTGCTCCGTCTTCATCGTAGTTAGAAGCCGTGAATTTTATTTTTTCATTAGCCATTACAGAAACTGGAGTTTCTGGCGATATTCGAGTTATCACTGGTACAACATTAGTAATTTCTTCTGTTACTGTTACTTCCCAGTTCGTTTCAGCAGTGGCTCCTGCCTGGTCATAAACAATTGCCTTTACGGTATAATTACCCGGACTTTCAAAAGTATAGCTAAAATCGTTTTCTCTAGGATTATACAGGTTGGCAAGCCAGTTAGTTTTATCTTTCTCTACGTTATCGACAAACCACAGTATTTTATCCAAGTCTCCTGCTCCGTCTTCATCGTAGTTAGAAGCCGTGAATTTTATTTTTTCATTAGCCATTACAGAAACTGGAGTTTCTGGCGATATTCGAGTTATCACTGGTACAACATTAGTAATTTCTTCTGTTACTGTTACTTCCCAGTTCGTTTCAGCAGTGGCTCCTGCCTGGTCATAAACAATTGCCTTTACGGTATAATTACCCGGACTTTCAAAAGTATAGCTAAAATCGTTTTCTCTAGGATTATACAGGTTGGCAAGCCAGTTAGTTTTATCTTTCTCTACGTTATCGACAAACCACAGTATTTTATCCAAGTCTCCTGCTCCGTCTTCATCGTAGCTCGAGGCTGTGAATTTTGTACTAGTATTTGCCGCTACTGTTACAGAGCTACTCGTTGGTGACTTCCTGCTTATGGTTGGTGTTGTATTAGTTACGGTTACTGTCCAACTTACTTCAGCAGTAGCTCCTGCCTGATCATAAACAATTGCCTTTACGGTATAACTACCCGGACTGTCAAAACTATGGCTAAAATCATTATCACGAGGATTTAATAAATTATTACTCCAATCCGTTTCGTCTTCTTTTGTGCTGCCCACATACCAAAGTATTTTATCCAAGTCTCCTGCTCCGTCTTCATCGTAGCTCGAGGCTGTGAATTTTGTACTAGTATTTGCCGCTACTGTTACAGAGCTACTCGTTGGTGACTTCCTGCTTATGGTTGGTGTTGTATTAGTTACGGTTACTGTCCAACTTACTTCAGCAGTAGCTCCTGCCTGATCATAAACAATTGCCTTTACGGTATAACTACCCGGACTGTCAAAACTATGGCTAAAATCATTATCACGAGGATTTAATAAATTATTACTCCAATCCGTTTCGTCTTCTTTTGTGCTGCCCACATACCAAAGTATTTTATCCAAGTCTCCTGCTCCGTCTTCATCGTAGCTCGAGGCTGTGAATTTTGTACTAGTATTTGCCGCTACTGTTACAGAGCTACTCGTTGGTGACTTCCTGCTTATGGTTGGTGTTGTATTAGTTACGGTTACTGTCCAACTTACTTCAGCAGTAGCTCCTGCCTGATCATAAACAATTGCCTTTACGGTATAACTACCCGGACTGTCAAAACTATGGCTAAAATCATTATCACGAGGATTTAATAAATTATTACTCCAATCCGTTTCGTCTTCTTTTGTGCTGCCCACATACCAAAGTATTTTATCCAAGTCTCCTGCTCCGTCTTCATCGTAGCTCGAGGCTGTGAATTTTGTACTAGTATTTGCCGCTACTGTTACAGAGCTACTCGTTGGTGACTTCCTGCTTATGGTTGGTGTTGTATTAGTTACGGTTACTGTCCAACTTACTTCAGCAGTAGCTCCTGCCTGATCATAAACAATTGCCTTTACGGTATAACTACCCGGACTGTCAAAACTATGGCTAAAATCATTATCACGAGGATTTAATAAATTATTACTCCAATCCGTTTCGTCTTCTTTTGTGCTGCCCACATACCAAAGTATTTTATCCAAGTCTCCTGCTCCGTCTTCATCGTAGCTCGAGGCTGTGAATTTTGTACTAGTATTTGCCGCTACTGTTACAGAGCTACTCGTTGGTGACTTCCTGCTTATGGTTGGTGTTGTATTAGTTACGGTTACTGTCCAACTTACTTCAGCAGTAGCTCCTGCCTGATCATAAACAATTGCCTTTACGGTATAACTACCCGGACTGTCAAAACTATGGCTAAAATCATTATCACGAGGATTTAATAAATTATTACTCCAATCCGTTTCGTCTTCTTTTGTGCTGCCCACATACCAAAGTATTTTATCCAAGTCTCCTGCTCCGTCTTCATCGTAGCTCGAGGCTGTGAATTTTGTACTAGTATTTGCCGCTACTGTTACAGAGCTACTCGTTGGTGACTTCCTGCTTATGGTTGGTGTTGTATTAGTTACGGTTACTGTCCAACTTACTTCAGCAGTAGCTCCTGCCTGATCATAAACAATTGCCTTTACGGTATAACTACCCGGACTGTCAAAACTATGGCTAAAATCATTATCACGAGGATTTAATAAATTATTACTCCAATCCGTCTTCATCGTTTCGTCTTCTTTTGTGCTGCCCACATACCAAAGTATTTTATCCAAGTCTCCTGCTCCGTCTTCATCGTAGCTCGAGGCTGTGAATTTTGTACTAGTATTTGCCGCTACTGTTACAGAGCTACTCGTTGGTGACTTCCTGCTTATGGTTGGTGTTGTATTAGTTACGGTTACTGTCCAACTTACTTCAGCAGTAGCTCCTGCCTGATCATAAACAATTGCCTTTACGGTATAACTACCCGGACTGTCAAAACTATGGCTAAAATCATTATCACGAGGATTTAATAAATTATTACTCCAATCCGTTTCGTCTTCTTTTGTGCTGCCCACATACCAAAGTATTTTATCCAAGTCTCCTGCTCCGTCTTCATCGTAGCTCGAGGCTGTGAATTTTGTACTAGTATTTGCCGCTACTGTTACAGAGCTACTCGTTGGTGACTTCCTGCTTATGGTTGGTGTTGTATTAGTTACGGTTACTGTCCAACTTACTTCAGCAGTAGCTCCTGCCTGATCATAAACAATTGCCTTTACGGTATAACTACCCGGACTGTCAAAACTATGGCTAAAATCATTATCACGAGGATTTAATAAATTATTACTCCAATCCGTTTCGTCTTCTTTTGTGCTGCCCACATACCAAAGTATTTTATCCAAGTCTCCTGCTCCGTCTTCATCGTAGCTCGAGGCTGTGAATTTTGTACTAGTATTTGCCGCTACTGTTACAGAGCTACTCGTTGGTGACTTCCTGCTTATGGTTGGTGTTGTATTAGGTTTACTTTCAGTCGTAAATTCCCATATTTCACCTTCAGTTTCATCTCCATAATCATCAATTGCAATAATTTGCCAGTAATATTTTGAATCATAATCTAAAGGAAGGATGGAGCTTAAACTTTGGTCTGAACCAGAAGGAGATCCAATTTTATCATTTGGAGTGGCATCTCCTTTTTCAAAATATACCTCATAATCAACATCATCTCCATCAGGGTCAGAGCATGACCAATTAAGTTCAGATAAATATACGCTAACGTTAGTTTTGTTATCATCAGGATCCTCATTATAAGGTAAATTCGGAGGATTGTTTGGTTTAGTAATATTGATCGTAATATCGTATGAATAAACCCCTAAACAATCTCTTGTACCACTAGTAGGATCTCTTCTTACATCGCTCCAATTATCTTCGGTGGCCATAGCCGCTCTAAATAGCACCTTAAAAGTGCCATAAGTTTTCGGGTAGACGTTTACTTCAAAAGTGTTTTCGTCTGAATTCCAAGTATAAGATCCTCCTTTCCATACGGTTTCATTGTATGCTTCAACAATAACATAGTTGGCATATCCATCACCTGCATTTGCTTCACTTCCATAAGCTTCAATATAGGTTCCATTCAATGTTGTTCCATCACTCACTTTTGATACTAGACCTTTATCTGTTGAAGACGTAAAACTGGGGAATGAATAAGAGATATGGCCATGCTCAATTGGCGCATCATCCCCAGTATTTGTGAATTCAGTTTTAATTCGAAAAGATGTTAGTGAAGACATTTCAATATTAACAGTCGAGCCTTCACTTTCTTTATTACCGTTAATCCAAACATAATAAAATTTGGGTTGTGCCTGAGAGAAAGCAAGTATTGAAGACGAAAAAAATAGAAGGAAAAGTAAAAGATTTTTCATAATTCGATTCAATTAAGTTTAACATTTACAACAATCAGTTTACATCGAACCAGCCGTAGCATGAATTATTTAATACTGAATGTCCTGTATTTGGCTAAAAGAATGTATCCGAAAATTTAAAAGATTGTTACAGTCTAAAAATATATATGATAAACCTATATGCACAAAATAATAGTTGCAAATTATTAAAACAGTACTTTTTCTGGACGAAAAGGGTAAAATTGATAACGACAATGCTTGTGAACTTTAAAGCATTTATTCGAGGGCTTGCCATTTAATCTCTATTCCGAATTATTGAAGCAATATTATTTCTTATCCAATGCAACATAATTGATAACGAACAATTTAAAATTCAAAATTCAAATTATTATATTGCAAAAGAGAAATTACATTTAGTTTTTCGTTCCTACCCAACAACAATATGTGGTGCTCAAAGATCCCTTGTTTAGTGCAATTCTTTTCTTAAAAGTTGAAGGGAATTAAAGAACAAAAGATAAAAACCAAATTACCCAATTAAAAGTGCCAGCTAATGACCATTTACAACACATTTATCATAGACGACGAGCCCGATGCAGGAAAATTGTTGGAGAACCTTTTGAGTTCCCATTCCTCAATTAGTGTTACAAAAGTTTTTACTGATGCCCTGGAAGCCCTGGATGCATTATTGGTTGAACAGCCTTTGGTGGTTTTTTGCGATATAGAAATGCCGGAAATAACAGGAATGGAATTGCTTCAACAGGTAAACAAATATTCGCCACAAACAAAAGTAGTTTTCGTTACTGCCTATAAAGATTATGCCCTGGAAGCCATTCAAAACAGTGCCTTTGATTTTATCTGCAAGCCCATCGATAAGTCGGACTTGCGCCGGGTGGTGCATAAGTTAATCGCAGCTTTTCAATCGCAACAAGCAAACGAACCGGAAGAAGTTCAACGTGTTCTTTTAAAAACTACCGAAGGTCATCATTACGTGTCGGTTAACGAAGTTCTCTACCTTGAAGCAGATAGCAATTACACCTACCTGATTTTAAAAGACGGACGTAAGTTATTATCGAGTGTTAACCTGGGGAAAATTCATGCGCTGTTCCCTGAAGCAAATTTTGTACGCATCAGCCGAAAACATGTGATCAACAAACAGTACCTCAGCTTTATGAATTTTTGTAAAAAATATTGTATAGTTTCTTGTAACGAAAAAGAATATCAACTGGAAGTGAGTGTAAAAATGAAGGATTTAAAGAAGGAACTTTCTTAGTTTACTGTCACAGTTACAGTTTGCATAAATCTGAAATCCCATATCCCGAATGAAATCCACACTTAAAAACTTAGCTTCAAATCCTTATATACAATCTGCTTTTGTTGGAGCTATGGTAACACTCTTGGTTTATTTTGTTTGGGATACGTCCATAACAAAATACAAGGTTGAGGTTGAACCTTTTGCCCATAAATCAGAAGCTAAAATGCATTGGTTTGTTGGAGATTTTAACAATGATGGGAATAGCGAACGGATAAGGTGTTTTAATGGGATAAACTCCCAGTCAATGGATATTGTATACTATGATAAAGATGGCAACCTGATAGAACATTTTCATTTTCACCATTCAGATTGGACATATACTATGATCCCCAAAATTCTTGACATTGATGAAGATGGCAGTCAAGAGATACTCTTTTTTACAACGCGAAATGATTCCATTTTTTTGAATGCTTTTAACCTAAAAGAGTTCTCACCTGTTATAGACCAACTTTATTTTAACTCATATGAGAGAAAAAGAAATAACTATGCACAGACCAACTTTTTTGGAGAATACGGTGATTTTGACAACGATGGGAAAAATGAACTTTTTTTTAGCTTTGACGCTGGTTTCGGGCTATATCCAAGAGGACTATTTAAGTTACAATTCCCATCACTTGAGATATCCGCTTCATCAACAGATTATATGGTGATTAACTCCTCTAGTTTTACCGACTTTAATTCAGATGGTATACCCGAGATTCTGTGCAATGTCAGTTCACCATGTAATGTAGATGAAAATAACAACAGATACTCGGATACTTTGGCTTATATAACTGTTTTGGATTATGATTTGACTCCTATATTCGCTCCGATTCCTATGGGGCCGGAATATTCCTCCATTGTGTGTTTACCTTCTCCAAAACACAATTCAATATTCTATTCCTTGTATTATTGTCGGTCTAATCATGAAGAGCCATTTAAAATAATGGTTGTAAACAATCATGGAGAGATAGTGAATGAGAAAAGTTGGAGGAATATAGCAAATCCGGAGGATCGTTACCGTGGATTTGAAATTGTAAATGGAAACCCATATGTTTTTTTTCATGATGTTGGCAGATTTGAATTAACTCCATCACTTGAAAAATTACCTGGTAATTTAAATTACAATCAAAATAGCCCAAACCAAACACCACACTGTTTAATTGACCTCAATGATGATGGATGGGATGAGTGGATTTACTATAATCAAAAAGATATATTAAAAATATATAACGAAAAGGTTGGCGAACTTCTAACTTTTAACTCTCCTCTATCGATAGAGGGATCTTTTAAGGTCATTCCTTATTATGAGGATAAAAAAATTACAAAGTATTTTGTTGATACCGGTGGAGGATATTTCTTCTTTAAATACCAAAAGAATCACTTGTTCTTTTCTTTGTATCTGATTTATTTCTTTGTGTTTTTAATTACTGCAAGTCTAATCTTTGTTATACTTTACTTTCAAAAACGTACTATCGAAAAAAAATGGAATACCGAGAAGCAACTTTCCGAGCTACAGTTTAATGCCGTTAAAAACCAACTTAATCCTCATTTTCTGTTTAACACCTTAAACTCGGTAGCCTATATGATAAACGAAGGACGGAACGAAGAAGCTTATGATTTTTTGGCCCTTAACTCTCGAATGATACAACGGGTAATGAACGATGCCAAAGAAGTAAAACGCCCCTTAAAAGATGAAATTGAGTTTACCCAAGATTATGTAAGAATACAGAAACACCGTTTTAAAGACAGATTTGATACTGAATTTATAGTAGAAGCCAATGTTGACGAGAATATGGAAGTTCCTAAAATGTGCATTCATACTTATGTGGAGAACAGTATAAAACACGGCTTCCGGAATACAAAATCGGGAGGATTATTAAAAGTAATTGTTAAGCCTGCAATTAACGGTGTTTCTATTTCGGTCTCAGATAATGGTATGGGTAGAAAAGTTGCATCGGAATACAAAGATTCAACGGGCAAAGGAATAACTGTAATGAATGAATTTTACCATTTGTTTGAGAAATATCATGGATACAAAATTTCGTTCAGAATTGAGGATAATCAACCGGAAGGAACAATTATAAAACTGAGAATTGTTATCCCTCACTAATTACGATACTTCCATTTTTTACATTAAAATTTCTATCAAATACATTTTATTGACAATGTGAATAGTTTCTTCTTTTGGGACTTTTAATAATCTTAACCTAAAAGCACGGATTACATCCCAAGACTTAGGGAGGTGCCAGCTAAGGATACAAATCAGTTTTCCAACTTTTCAGTTTTTAATAACCGTTTAACCTGTTTTTCAATGGCACTGATGCGTTGATCTGTTTCACTTTTTTCCTTTCTTAACTTTTCGTTTTCGGCTTCCAGATCATCAACTTTATTGTGTAATTCAACGAATTCATTGTTGGATACTACTTCAGTTTTCTTCTCACTGTTCATCATTGCATCAAGCCTCTTACGCAGTTCGCCACCATCGGGCCTGCGAGGTATACTGGTAAAACGCACATCTGATTCCTGTTGCTCACTGTCGTCATCTAATTGGGTGCTTTTTAGTGTTCCCTCACCTGTACCAGCGGTAGGAAAAAATAATACTGTTAGGTTTACATCATACATTCTCACTTTTGCACTTGACGTATATTTATTGGCCCAAAGCGTAAACGTTTGTGTTCCTGCACCTACATTAAAACAACGGTGTTGAGCATAAGATGCATACTGATCCTGAATATCCGCACAGTTGTAATCAGTTGCAACATTGAGGTGGTCGTAAAAATCGAACTCAGCATCCCAACTTGTATTCGGATCGGAATTTCTCGTTATTCCAGATACATATACATCCCAACCCTCACTTTCCCATCGAACATAACCACTGGCCATTACAAAGCATTTACCACTACATGGTGCTTCAAGAGTGACTGATTTGACATTTTGATAAAAAGAATAGTTCATAGTTATTTGTACATTCGAGTTACCACCAGATGATTTCAACAATGGTTTCACATTGCTAAGTCCACTGCCATCACCATACATCATTCCGGTGCCGTCAACACCAAACACAACTTTTCCGTCACTATTTGCTACTTTTAAATTGCTGTTATCATCGTTGGTTGGCAATCTTAAAATTGTTCCGGTACTATCGCTTATTGTTAAGGTTTCGCTTCCTGCAATATCAACCCGCAGCATATCTTCATCAGGATTTTCTTCAACCTGTATTTTAGTATCGTTGTCGGCATCGGATAATTTAGAGGCAACCGGTAATTTCACGTAGTTACCATTTGAGAGAAAAATTGTGTCGTTACTTATTGAAAGAGCTTGTAATTCGTTGGTTTTGTCGTCATCCTGTTCGTGAAGTACAAAAGGCAAATGCACCGAATTTCCATTGGAGATGGTAAGATAACGGTTGCCGCCGTAAAATGTAAGTTTTTGCTCATCGGTTCCTGTACCATCCTGTAAAACCGATAAATCAACGGTTGATCCTTTTGAAATCGACAAGTCGGTTCCGGTAAGGCTGATGTCCTGCAGTTCGTTTGTTGGGCTGGTATCGTTAGTGTTTGCCAGGGCAGAAAGGTCGACTGTGTTTCCTTCAGTGATGGTTAGTTGTTCACCTTCCAGTGCAAGCTGCTGTAATTCGTTGGTGGCGCTGGTGTCTTTTGTATTTATTAAAGCACTCAAGTCAATTACATTACCATCTGAAATTGACAACTCGTTATTCTCAAAAGCCAGTTGCTGTAACTCGTTGGCCGGATCGGCGTCGGCATCTTCAACATTATCGTTTTCAACCGTTACGGCGCGCATGGCAAAAGGTACGCTCAACAGTTGGCTTGTACCCACTACGGTTCCATCAACCGAAACTTCTATAAAATACGGCCCCGCACTCCAATCAATAGATTCCATTTCTACAGTATTAACCGAGCCAATTTGCAGGTTTGCTAAACCAAAATTGTTGGTTGTTACACTGTGTGTTTCGGCAAACACTTCGCTGCCGATTGGGCTGCCTTGTAAAATTGCAATGCCGATTTCCACACTCTGGTTAGCTAATATCTGACCGGAGGCATCGCGGAGGACAGCCTGGTAGTTAAAGGTAGTTGGTGTTTGGGCAAAGTTTGTAAGCCAAATTATCAATATTAAAATCGATATGCATAATTTCTTCATCTTCTGTTTCTATTTTTAATTACCAATTCTGTTACAAACCCTTCATAAATGCCATACATTACAAACAAGAGGAGCGAAAAATTACCAAAGAATCACTCAGATTTATTCGGCAGTATTAATTCCAATCTTTTTTCGAGTTCTTCTATTCTTTCTTCCATTTTATGAATGATCATTTCCTGTTTATCTAATTTATTTTCAGGTGGTGGTTTTATCTTATATTCATCAGCAGTCTGTATTGTGGAGTAACTTCCGTCTACATTACGAGGACGGGAATGATCGTAAAGCTCTTTACTTCCTTCTTTTTCTTCAATTTCGGTACTTTTTAAAATTGCACTTCCGACGCCTGCTGTTGGAAAAAATAATACCGTCAGGTTAACATCTCCGACTTCGGTTTTACTGCTGCTGATGTATTTATTTGCCCATAGATAAAAATTATGAGTACCCGGCCCAACAGAAATGCACCTATGCTGTGCAAATGAAGTATACTGATCTGAACTATCAGCGCAATTGTAGTCGGTAAGAATATTTAAATAACTATACCATTCATCTTCGGCCGACCAACTGGAATTTGGATCTTTGTCACATAAAATTGAAGTCAAAAGTACATCCCAACCTGTACTTTCCCAATCAACATATCCACTAGCCATAACAAAACAGACTCCACTGGAAGGAGCAGTAAAAGAAACGGTTCTGACAGCATTATACGAGCCGTAGTTTGCTGTTATTTGATACCGTTGATTACCTCCGATGGTTCGTGCAAGTGATTTTATGTTTGATAGTCCACTTCCATCCCCATTTAATAATCCGCGCCCATCAACACCAAAAACTACTTGTCCGCCTCTGTTTCTAATTTTCAGACTACTATTATCATCATTGGTTGGTAATTGTAAAGTAGTTCCGGTACTATTGTTCATCGTAAAAGTTTCATTGCCGGCAATATCAACCCGTAGCATATCTTCATCAGGCCGCTCTTCAACCTGTATTTTAGTGTCGTTATCAGCATCGGCTAATATAGAACGAACTGGTAATTTTATGTAATTACCATCCGACAGGGATATGGTATCATTACTTATTGATAGTCTCTGCAACTCGTTCGTTGCCAAAGTATCCCGGTTCCACCTGGTGGTATCTGCCGAGGTAATAGCGGCAGCTACGGAAACCGCATAAACCGGATCAGTTTCGGCCGGTAAAACGATTTCATTTCCATCAGAAATAAAAATGGTGTCGTTGCTAATGGAAAGTGCCTGTAACTCGTTGGTTTTATCGTCATCCTGTTCGTGAAGTACAAAAGGCAAATGCACCGAATTTCCATTGGAGATGGTAAGATAACGGTTGCCGCCGTAAAATGTAAGTTTTTGCTCATCGGTTCCTGTGCCATCCTGCAAAACCGATAAATCAACGGTTGAACCGTTAGAAATACTTAATTCTGTGCCCGACAAACTAATGTCTTGCAGCTCGTTGGAGACGCTGGTGTCTTTGATGTTTGCCAGGGAAGAAAGGTCGACTGTGTTTCCTTCAGTGATGGTTAGTTGTTCACCTTCCAGTGCAAGCTGCTGTAATTCGTTGGTGGCGCTGGTATCTTTTGTGTTAATTAAAGCACTCAAGTCAATTACATTACCATCTGAAATCGACAACTCGTTATTCTCAAAAGCCAATTGCTGTAACTCGTTGGCCGGGTCGGCGTCGTCATCTTCCACCTTATCGTTTTCTACTGTTACGGCGTGCATGGCAAAAGGGACACTAAGCAACTGGCTTGTACCCATCAGAGTTCCATTAACCGAAACTTCTATAAAATATGGACCGGTACTCCAGTCGATGGTTTCCATTTCGACGCTATTTACCGAACCAATTTGCAGATTTACCAGCCCGAATTCGTTGGTTGTTACTGAATGTGTTTCTGAGAAAAGCGAAACATTGGTAACAGTATCCTGAATCAGCTTGATTTCAATTTCTACATCTTGATTCGCGAGAGTATTGCCGGATGCATCGCGAAGCACGGCCTGGTAGTTAAACGATTGGGGTGTTTGGGCAAAAGTTATTAGCCCAAGCAACACCAATAAAGTGGATGTAAATAGTTTTTTCATTTGATTAAATTGCTTGAATAAACATTCTTGGTTTTTTACCTTCAATCATATCTATAGATGAGATATGATCTTCTCATGTAAGAGAGTTAATGGATTATTGTGTTTTAATAATTTTAAATGTTTTTAGTGGAGTATCTTCTTTGATTATTTTCAGGAAGTAGGATGCAGGCACATATTTGTGCATCGGAATTTCACTCTCATCACTTAAAACATCAGCCTGAAGCAACATACTGCCCTCCGAATCATAAAGAATATAACGAAGTTTGTTTACCTGGTTATAATCCGTTTTTAGGGTAAGGTAATTTACTACGGGATTAGGAAAAGCTGTAAGTATAAAATCTATTCCCGGAATTTCTTCCACAGCGGTAATGACTAAATTCGATTGATGAAAACCCTGAGTTAATTGTGTTGAATTTCCCTCGAAAGTTTCAATTACCGGTTCTCCCATCGACCAGCTTATTTGCAGCTGATCATTCTTAAATTCATTCCCCGAAGAGGAAACTAATTCTTGCGAAAAAACTTTTTGGTTTAAGATTCCTATCAGGAAAAATAACAAAATCCCAATAAAAAGTCTGTTAGGTTGAAAACGTTTCATATATTATAATCTTAATTCCAATATACAATTATTTATTCCACGTAAATGTAGTATTAAAGGCTGTTCCTGAAAAAAACACCCCCTTACAAAATCTTAACTTTCAAAATTATTATGTTTCAATTGAGAAATATTTATATTCCGGTGTTACAGTAGTGAGGGTAACTAAACAATGACAGCTGAATTCTAATTACTTTTTATACCGGCGATAATGGAATTGATATTTTCGTGATTTTCCAATCCCATTTTTTTGCGAAGCCTGCTACGGGCCACATCAACACTTTGCTGGCTATTCCCGGTTATCAATGCTATTTCTTTCGACGTGAGATTCATTTTAAGAAACGAGCAAAGTTTATATTCGCCAACCGTAAGATTAGGATAGCGTTCGTTAAGTGAGCTGTAGAAAAGAGGATGTACAGAAGTAAAATGACTTTCAAACTCGTTCCAGTGGTTATTGTTTGTATTGGCTTTGAGGTTTGATATAAGTTCCTGCAGGCTACTCTTTTGTATTCTATCCTGCTCATTCAAATTCGTTAACTGCTTAATGATATTTTTCTGCATCGATTCCTTTTGAGAAATAACTATTGCTTTATAAGTTAATTCACGGTTTTGTTTATCAATGGCTTTATTCAGGTCTTCCAGTTCTCTATCCTTTTCCAGCTTTTCTGTTTGCAACCGTGCTAAGTCGAGTTGCTTTCTGATACGTTCCAGCCTTTCAGTGTAATGTGTAAAATTAATGGCGAGAGTAAATAATATCAGCTCAAAGCAAAAACCAATCTGATACATAAAAATATGTGTAATTGAATGGCTGAAGAAATTAGCAATAATAGCAGATGCTCCTCCTAATGCGAGAAAAAGAGATCCCACAAGGATTATCTTAACCGTTACAGACACCTTACGAATAAGGCTGGCAAAAAGCAGAAAAATTGTCATACCATTTATTACCGACATGATATCAGAAATAGTAACTGCACTGCCAAAATCTACCAGAGAAAACAGAATAGCGCCAATAGTAACCGATGTAATTACAACTGCATACCTAAATATCAGTCGACGCATTTTACCAATATCTTGACTCCTTACTGCAAAAAATAAAAATAAAAAGTATAAAGACTGACTTAGTGTATGGCTAAAAAAGAATATTCGATTACCGTACGGATTTTCCGGCAAAAGAAAATGCTCGATGTAATCGTAGTAAAAAAAGAAATAAAAACTTCCTACAATTGCATAAATAAAATAGAACAGATATATTTTTTCGCGGGTTAATACAAATAATACCACGTTAAACAGACATAATATGGCTATCATTCCGGCAAAGAAACTTTGTGTATTATCAGTGTTGGTTTTAAGCGATTGGTATTCCGACTCCCCTATTACATTAACATTCGGAAATCTATAGGTATAATGTCCTCTCCGTATCACTTTCAAAAAAATCTCAGTTTGCAATTTATCTGACTTTTTAAGCAATACCTTATCCTTAAAAAAACCCATGTGAGTTCTACTTTTTAAAGGCACCTGAGATCCACCATAATCTCTTAGAATTACAGAATCAGCACCAAATTGCACAGAATATATTTCTGCAAAAAAGTCGTTAAAATGGATGAAATAATTTGTTTCATCGAGTTTGTCTGTAGCTAATACCAGTTTGAACCAATAGTAAGTGTCGGGCTTGAGATCAGCAGCAGTGTAAACGGTAAATTGCTGTTCTAATAATTCTAATTCATCTACAATCTGATCCGAATCTGGTAACAGGTATTCGATAGCGTCTATACATTCTGCCTCAGAAAACAAAGAATTGTTCTTTGCTACTGCTATAACAGGAGTAAGGAAAAGCAACAAGAAACAAACCCTGATTACATTGTGTGCTGATAACTTCATTTTAATTCATTAAATCAAACCAATTATATAAGGTTTCGATCTATTTAAAATAAGTTATTTTTTAGTTCACAACAAAGTCTTATAATGAAATCTTCTATCAAATACAATCTATAGAATAGCACCAAATATTAAAACAGCAATTGGGTTCGATTCATTGTAACTAAAAAATGAATAAATTAGCCTACAATCTTTTCAATTTCGGCTTTAACTTCCGGCCACTGATCGTCGGCAAGATTTGGCCCCATTACTTCAACTACTTTTCCCGAAACAAGCGCTGCAATTTTGCCACATTTTTCCAGATCGTAGCCATTTGTTAAGCCATAAAAGAAACCGGCAGCATACGCATCGCCTGCTCCGGTGGTATCCAATGCTTTAGCAGGAATAACACCAACACGAGCCACTGCATCACCCTGTTTTATCATCGAGCCTTCTTTACCCACTTTTACAATCGCAATTTTATCACCCTTTGCAATTTCATGCATGGCCGCTTCCGGATCAAGTCCGGTGTATGATTTCGCTTCTTCTTCGTTGGCAAAAACAATGTCAACGTAATCCCTGATCAGCTCTTTCAGAAAATCGAGGTTGGCTTCCACCACGTTAAAACTCGACAGATCGACAGCGATTTTTACTCCTGCTTTTTTGGCAGCCACAGCACAGGCCTTTATCAAATCGTGATTAAAAACCAGGTACCCTTCAATGTAAACGTACTCGTAGCCCTGAAATAATTCTTCAGTAACTTCTTCAGGAAGCATTTCGGCAGCAGCACCTAAGTAAGTTGCCATGGTGCGTTCCGAGTCGGGACTTACCAATCCCATCACTCTTCCGGTAGCACTTTCGCTGTGGAACAAGTGTGTTTTTACACCACGTTTTTCAAAGTCGTTACGAAACAGATCGCCCAATTCGTCGCGACCAATTTTTCCCATGTACCCGGCATTTCCACCAAGATTGGCTAAAGCACGAATCGAGTTCGCAACCGATCCTCCGGTAGCCAACTCACTTTTATCAGAGTAAGTTGCATCGTAAATTGTTTTCGACTGGATGGCGTCAACCAAGGTCATACTACCGCGTGGCAGACCAAACTGCTCAAGCAATGAATCATTCTCCAATACCGAAATTACGTCAACCAAAGCGTTGCCCATGCCCAGTACTGCAGGAATATTTTGTTTTGTCATTTTATCAAATTTTTCGTGCCGCAAATATCAGTATTTTTATCGAGCATGTAAAACCCGAAACAATACATATAAAGCCGCCTATTAACTTTGCACTTTCAATAAACCTATGTGATGTGATTTTGTTTTGTAAAAAAGCAAAGAACGACAAACATGAAAATTGAGGCTAACACACCCGATGAATATATTGCACAACTGGCGGAGAAACGTCAACAAGCCGTTTCAAAACTTCGTGAGATTATTAAAAAAAATTTGCCGAATGGATTTGAAGAAACCTTGAGCTATGGAATGATCGGTTATGTTGTTCCTCATTCCGTTTACCCGGCCGGATATCATTGCGATCCGAAATTACCACTCCCCTTTATTAATATCGCGTCGCAGAAAAATTTTGTTGCACTTTATCATATGGGAATTTACGCCAATAAAAACCTGTTCGATTGGTTTGTTGCCGAGTTTCCGAAACACTGCACAACAAAAATCGATATGGGAAAAAGCTGTATCCGTTTTAAAAAGATCGATCAGATTCCATACGACCTTATTGCAGAACTGGTAACAAAAATGACAGTCTCTGATTGGATCAATCTATACGAGCAGCAGATCAAACGCTAAACAACAAGCTTTTAAAACACAATTTTCATCCATCCCCAAAATTCGATTTTTACAGCTCATTCCATTTAATTACTACAGATTTATATCTTTTTGTTATTTTTACAATATGAAATAAAAATATTGATGTTTTTAAAAGAATGGTGTGCTATTTTGCGCCCGTGACGACAGCTAAATAAAATTAGAAATCGAAATATATTATGAACTACAAAATCACAATTGTTATGCTTTTAGCACTACTGCTTGGGGCATGTACGCAAAAATCTCCACAATCAGAAAAGTTTACCTCCTCGTTATTGCAATACGATGAGCAAATTGACGGTATCATTTCACAAATGACACTGGAAGAGAAAGTAAATATGCTACACGGAAAGTACATGTTTGTATCGGCGGGTGTTGAGCGCCTGGGGATTGCCGACATGGTTTATGCCGACGGGCCATTTGGTATCCGTGAAGAAATGGAGCCAAAAGGATGGAATCCACTTGGCTGGGAAACTGACAAAGCCACTTTCTTCCCTACCGGATCGGCACTGGCAGCGACCTGGAGTCCGGAGCTGGCTTACGCCTACGGAACCGGAATGGCAAAAGAAGCCCGTTTGCGCGGAAAAGACGTAATTCTTGGGCCAGCCATTAACATTCAGCGAATTCCTACCGGCGGACGTACTTACGAGTACATGAGTGAGGATCCATTCCTGAGTTCGCAACTGGCAGTGCAATACACCAAAGGTGCGCAAGATAATGGCGTTGCCGCCTGTTTGAAACACTATGCGCTGAATAACCAGGAAAACAACCGCGGTACGGTAAATGTAATTGTTGGTGAGCGAGCTATGCGCGAGATTTATCTGCCACCGTTTAAAGCTGCTGTGCAGAAAGCGGATGCTTACAGCGTTATGTCGGCCTACAATAAAGTTAACGGCTGGTGGTGCGCCGAAAACGACGTGCTACTGAACCAGATCCTGCGTGAAGAATGGGGTTTTGGTGGTTTTGTGGTGTCCGACTGGAGTGGTACGCACTCTACTGTTGAATCGGTAAAACACGGACTGAACGTTGAAATGCCTGACAGCAAATATTTAGGTGAAGCTTTACTCGACTCAGTAAAAGCCGGTGCCGTTTCGGAAGAAGTGATCGACCTACGTGTTCGCGAGATTCTTCGTGTGCGTTTGGCCATTGATCCGGTTCCTGCCGAGGAAGCCAACCAGGTGGTTACTTCACAGCCCGAAAGCCAGAGGATTGCTTATGATGTTGCCAGTAAATCGGTAGTGTTATTGAAAAACGAAGGCATTCTTCCGCTTGATCTTAGCGAGAAACCACTTATTGCTGTAATTGGCGAAAACGCGGTTCGCGAAATGGGAAGCGGCGGTATAGGTGCAGGCGTAAAAACGCTGTACGAGGTTACGCCGCTTGAAGGTTTGAAAAGCAAAATCGGCGACAAAGCAGAAATTCAATATGCACAAGGTTATGTTCCGGTAGAATTGGATTACGAAGCCATCTTTGGAAACAAACCACAGGAAAAAATCGACCGCGAGGAGAAAGAAAAAGCGATCCTGAACAAAAAACTGAATAAGGAAGCGGTTGCACTGGCGGCCAAAGCCGATATCGTGCTGTTTATTGGTGGCGACAACCGCGCTGTGGAAACCGAAGCTAACGACCGTGAAAATATCTTCCTGCCATCGGGACAGGATGATTTGATAAAACAATTGAGTGTTGTAAACGAGAATATCGTTACCGTGCTCGTTAGCGGTGCACCAAACGATTTGAACACCGTAAAACCACTGTCGAAAGCTTTGTTGCAATCATGGTTTAACGGTACCGAAGGCGGAAATGCCCTGGCCGACATTTTGGTTGGAAACATTTCGCCAAGTGGACGTTTGCCGTTTACGCTGCCTATAAAACTGGAAGACTCACCGGCTTACGCGCTGGGCAACTATCCGCAGGGAGCCAAAAAAGGCGATATTTTTGTTGACCTGGTAGACGAAAAAGAATCGGAAGCACACGCTGCCGACGGCAACCAGGAAAACGATCCGAACACGGCTTATTACTCCGAAGAATCGCTAGTGGGTTACCGCTGGTTCGATACCAAAAACAAACCGGTAATGTATCCGTTTGGATACGGTTTATCGTACACCGAATTTGCTTATGCCGATTTGAATGCCAAGCAAGAAAGTTACGGAGCTGATGAAACCATTTCATTGTCGTTTAACTTAAGCAATACGGGAGAAATGACTGCCGAAGAAGTGGTTCAGGTATACGTGCACCGCATAAATCCATCGGTTGAATGGCCGTTAAAAGAGTTAAAAGCTTTTTCACGTGTTTCCCTCGATCCTGGGAAAAGCCAGATGGTAACACTTGAAATTCCGGTGGAAGATCTGCAATACTGGAATGAAGAAAACCATGCCTGGGACAACGACTTGTGCGATATTGAATTGCTCGTTGGTGCTTCATCTGGTGATATCCGTTTGAAAAAACAAATTACACTGAAATAAGAGAGTTGGAAGACAGAAGCCCGAAGACGAAAGGCTGTCAGCCTAAGAGTTAACATCTCTGCCACACTTCAACTACGCTCAGTATGACTGTAAATCTCGTAATCATTTTATCCGGATGCAGAACTGCCACCGACAATCTGCGGTTCTGCTGAAGTAAAATAGTTCTCAATAAAAAAGCCCGGTTTTTGCCGGGCTTTTTTCTGTAAGTCTCCTGAAGACCAATTGCAGTATTTGGTTCGAAATCTATTGACTCACCCTGATTGTACCTACGACACAATCGTCCCTGCCTACCGGCAGGCAGGCCTCTCTTTGCAAAGCGAGGGAGTGAGGGAGAGTTCGTCGAAAATTTGAATTACTTTCACTCCTGTTGGTGATTGCCGGAAATCATGAACGTTTTTTGTTGAAAGTCTGGAAAAAATGGCCGTGTTAACAGAAGTATGTTGGATTTTATGCCTCACCCTGCGTTGCTGCCGTTGGGGCCGAGACTGTGGAGCCCCATTCTGAAAATCTGTTTTCGTTTCCACGACTGCGGAGCACCGTTTTGAAAATCCGGATTGATTTCCCGCAGCGGGGAAATGATTCCTGAAATATTTTTTGCTTATCGCGACGGCGGGAAATGAAAATTGAAAACTTTTTTGCACAAAACGCGGCGGGGAAATGAAAATTGAAAATCCAGACGGGCTTCGCGTGGCGGGGAAACCAGTTCTAACCATTATTTTCAATGGTATCGCACCGCGCAAAAGGTTTATGTTAACAGTTTTTGTAAGCTAACCGCCTGAAACCTCTACTGCCCCTCGTTTGCAACGAGGGGTAAAGTATCCTTGCATTTGTAATGCTAAAAGAGGTCGTTAAAAACGACAAAATAGTAGCCCCTCGTTACAAACAAGGGGTAGAGGGGTTTTGGAGCTTCATTCTGACGGTTTATTTTAACCGCCGCGATTTTGGAGCTCTGTTCCGACGGTTGAATTTAGCTGCCGTGATTTTGGAGTACTGTTTAGATGATTTTTTTTCATCGCCGCGAAATTGGAGTAGATTTTTGATGGTTAATTTTCTTTGCCGTGGTTTTGGAGCTCCATTTTGATGATTTTTTTAGCCCGCCGCCATTTTGGAACTCTATTCTGACGGTTTATTTTAACCGCCGTGGTTTTGGAGCACAATTCCAACGGTTATTTCTCTTCACTTTGCGTAGCGCAAAAGGTTTATGTTAATAGTTTCTATCTCCTAACTGCCTGAAACCTAAAAATTATAATTAGCTTTAGTGCACCAAAGATTTAAACCGTGAATACGCGCCCTGAAATAACAGTAAAAAAATTAGTAAGCATAATAAGTGTGTTTTACTGGCCATATTTGGGGTATAACAGCACTTTATTAAGTGGTATAAGCGATATAACAACAATGATGATGCACGGTAGTTATGCCGCATGTTAAAAACCAATGAAGAGTAGCAACCAACAATAAAATGAGAAAAAAACTAAACAACCTACTAAAAAAAGCATCACAAAAAATTAAATTTCTAAAACTCCATAAAGGTGAAAAGACTCTTTTCCTGGCAGGACTAATTTTTTTAATTGGTTTATTTATGCATGGCTGTGGCGAAGATTCACCAATTCCTGATCCAGAACCACCAACGCCTATTAATTATGCCCCAGTGGCAAAGATTTCCACAGATAATTATTCTGGAGAATCTCCCCTAGAAAGCAACATCACAGTTTCTGGAACTGACAAAAATGGCTCTGATGATATAAAAAGTTATTATTTGAAAATAAAAGACTTGGGGGTTAATATAACAGAAAGTGAACCAATTGATACATTACTTACTCTAACAAAATCAGGAGAATATGAAGCGTTAGGGATTGTTCAAGACAAAAGCGGAGAATTAGACACAGCAAAATTAACATTGAATATCATAAAACCCGCTGAACCAGTAGTTTCCCAATCAACTCAACTAACAAATGAGGTAAATATCAAATATGATGTTAATACACAAAATTTAACATCCTTAGAATTAGAAGTTTACAAAGATTCACAGAAAATTTTATCAAAAACAATTTCTGAAAATGAACACTCTGAAGTATTTGATTATACAACAAATCAAGACATTACAAAAGGAAATTATGAATTTGTTGCTAAATTCAAAACAAATTCTGGCAAAGACACCTCTGTTGTTTCAACAGTAGAAATTCCTAATTATCAGCCTCAAACTGATTGGTCTTCATTAGATGTAAATTTCGATGAAGATGGGGAGACTTCTGTTAATTTACCTACTCCTACCGATAAAAATCCCGAAGATTCACCTGTGAAATATATTCCTGAATCTTTTTCATCAAATAAAGCAGAATTAGAGTTAAAAGAAAATAACGAATTATCAATTAAAGGAATCGAAGACCAATTCGGAGCGTACACAATTAGTGCACAATATGGAAGTGACGAAGGAGGAATTAAATCAATTTCAGCTTCAGGTGAAATCTATGAATTATTAAGACTTAAAGGAAGAATTGAAAATAATGAAACAAACGAAGGAATGCAAGCAACATTCATTCCATATGAAGTTAATGGAGAAACAAAAACAAGATTAATTTCAAAAACAGCGGATGAAGAAGGTTTGAACGAAACAGATGCTAATGGAAACTTTGAAATTAAATTTGACAAAAGAAAATCAGACCTAGAAAGCCTTGTTATTGAAGCAAGAAAAGGAACAAAAGCGAACTCAGAAGGTTGGGTAAGACTTCAAGAAATTGGAAAAGAGAATTTCCTAAATACTTTAGTAAGAGCAGTACCTTACGCACCTTATGCAGACAGAAAAGAAGATTTCAAAAATTTTGTTTTAGAAACTTCTAGAAATTCTTCCGATCCTTATATTGGCACGATATTTGATTTTGATGGAAGTATTTTGGGGGGGTATGAAGAAAAAGGTTTTGAGAATTATACTGGTCTTAAAAAAATTAGAATTTTGGATAAAGATCCTTTTACTGGAACAACTTTTACAAAAGCAAAACAAGAAGAGTATAAACAAAGAATCTTAGATAAAGATGATATTAGCTCAATTACGGGAGATTATGAAATTCAACCAGAACAAATTGTATTTGGAAACGATGGGTTGGGGGAGGATTATACATTACATGAAGAGTTTGGGGACGGTGTTTTTAATATTCAAGCATCAGATGGGGTAATTCTAGTAATTCCTCGGGAATCTCCCGATTGGGGAGGTTTTGCCAGCATTCTTTCCCGTGCAATACCTATTAATCATAGTGGGGCAATTTATATTAATCCTACTGATTCAAATGAAAGAACTTTAACTCATGAATTTGGCCATTTATTCCTTTCCCTTCCCCACTCTTCTGCCATAGGCGCCGAATCAATAATGACAAAATATTGGAGCCCAGGAGTTATAACTCCAGGTGATGCAGATAAAAAATTGGACAAGATTGCTCAAGAAGAAACTTATTTGGTTAATGTAGGTTATCCCTTTGATCGAGGAGATTATATAAGAAATATTCTAAAAGATGATTTTGATTAAATTTTAGTTGTTAAATACATATTGGAATAAAAAATAATTCTGAAAGACTAAAACACGACGGCATAACACGTGGTATAAGGCATGGCTGGGTTTGTGCGGATTCGACAAGTCGAATCTCGTCCCAACCTCAGTTTCGGTCGGACACTCAGACTCTCGTCTGACCGCCACGACCTCATACCACCACCGTTGTGCATAATTTTAACGAAAATGAAAAACAACATACTTTTTACATTTCGAGAAGGTAAAAAACGTAGTTATATATTGTTATTTACTGTGGTACTTATCATTAGTGTTTTTTTGGGTTTAACTATCAAAAAGAACTCAAAAGAAGAAAAAAACTATATTAAACTCAAAGCTAGTGTAAGACTTGATAATGATAAGATTATATTGACTAATAAAGACACCTTCGATTATATAAATGCCAAAATTTGGCTGAATAATTATTACAAAGTGAATGCATTTAATCTAATCCCTGGTGAAACATATACATTCTGGACAGTACAATTTTTTCATCCTCATGGAAGAAATATGGGCGCAAATGAAAAAGCATTTTCATTTTCTATGACATGTGATTTAAATAATGATGGAAAAGGTTTTTACCAGTCCAAGCTTAAATAATGTGAGAAAAGTACTTGAATTAATGAAAACAAAAATATTTATAGTATTCATTCAAACATTAGTCTATTTGATTTCAAATCAGTTCATCTATGCGCAATCTGAATCAATATCTGACAATGATATCATTTGGCTCAAAAGTATAATTCATCCATTAAAAACATTTGACCCGACAATTGAAAATACAGAAGACCTTGAAATTTTAGGTCAATTAGTCGGAGATAAAAAAATTGTTGCATTAGGTGAAGTCACACATGGTTCCAGTGAAATATTCAAAATGAAGCATCGAATAATAAAGTACCTCAACAAACAGCATAATTTTGACATATTCTCAATGGAAGCAGCTATGCCAGAAGCAGATAGACTAAATGAATATATCCTTGATGGAAAAGGAAATCCAACAGAGCTAATTCGAGGAATGCACTTTTGGATTTTGTGTAATCAGGAAGTTTTAGATTTAGTTGAATGGATGCGTTTAGAGAATCAGAACGGTCATCCTATAAAATTTTGTGGATTTGATATGCAATACTATGAAGGCGCAATTGAAAATTTAAAAAACGGCTTTAAGTACGATAGTAAAATAACTCAAACGATTGATGAATTAAATGATACCCTCAATTTATATAAATTGAGAAGCAACATGCCAATAATTGGTTTTGTTTCTGAACAGCAGGAAAATACGGTTAACCAATTTCTCAAAAAAATAGAACAAGAAGTAAACCTGAAAAATTTTGGAAAGAGTGAAAAAGAATGGCTGTTGAGAAATTTAAGAATAATAGAGCAATCAATAAAAGATTATCCTTGGGAAAGAGAAAAATATATGGCTGAGAATTTTGAATGGATTACAAAGCAAAATCCAAATTCGAAATTTATTATATGGGCACATAACTCTCATGTTATGAGAACAAACCATCATGAAACATTATTACCAATGGGAGGTTACCTTTCAAATGACTTTAAAGAGGATTATCTGAATATTGGCTTTGCGTTTTATAAAGGAAGTTACACCGCACTATCTCACAATAAAATAGAGATTCAAACTGCTGAAGAAGCAGAAAATGGAAGTTATGAGTATATTTTTTACCAATTACAAGAACCATTGTTTTTGATAGACTTGCGAGAGATTAGGGACAATAATTCCCTGCAAACACAATTGTTTAAAAATGCCTTAAAGTTTCGAACGGTGGGTGCAGTTAAGACAAGAGAATTTGAAGAAAAGGATATATTAAAGGACTATGACCTATTAATATTCATTGCAGAATCAACAAACGCAATACAGATGAAATATTAAAAAACTATGCACAACAAGGTACATATTGCAGGGCGGGGTTCGGTGGTACGCCAACTGCGGATTCTCGCATCGCAGTTCCGTGTCCTTCGGACAGGAACGCTCTCCGAAATCCGTCCCGACAACATGTACCAACCGTTAGGTTTCATGGTAAAGAAATTTTCAAACATACGAATCAAAATATTATGAGGATATTAAAAATTACATTGTTTCTGATCGTTGTCCTTGTTGTTAGTTGCGAAAAAGACAATATCAATGACAAATTTGATGACGGTTTTAACATTATATTAAACGACAAAACTATTATTAGTCAAAATGATTTTAATTATTACGACTATTCAACGCATCTTTTATATTTCAATAATGATAATCCATTTGCAGAATATTTAAAAGATATTGGTGATTTTGTTGTATATGCTAATGGTGTAAAAATATATGATGGAATGATTATTCCTGAAAACAGAAATGATTTTATTTACTCGGGTCCCATAATCCAACCTAATTCTGATTATGATGATTACATTTTACCAATAATATCATATCCTCAAATGAAAACACCCGGAATAATTGAACAAGACCCACGTAATGATATTAGAATAGAGAATGCACTAAAAAAGTATAACAAGTTTCATTCAGGATTGACTTGTAATATTAGTTCCATCCAATTTCAATCAACAACGGCTATCTTAGAACTAACTTTAAGTAATAATGATTCATTCAATTATTACTACTTAAATCCTGATAGTATGGGAATAAATTTATATCACAATTATACTGGAACTTTGTTTGTTGGAGACTCATCATATTCTTTCGAAGACTCGGGTCTTGGCTACGGAGACAGTTTACCTGGATATAGTGGACAGGTTAATATAGAATCACCTCCTTTCTGGAATTATTGGGAAAACAGATGGTTATCATTAATAAAAAGTGGTGAAACAAAATCTATCATAATCAGTTACGATAATTTTCCTGAAATCCCGAAAGGAAATTATTATGTCTATTTTAGATTTCCGGGATTAAATATTCATCTTTCGAAAGAAGAAATTAATCTTGAAAACGGTAAGATATGGCAAGGAGAAATTAAAATGTTTAAACAAATAACAATTGATTAAAAACCACGAAAACCTAACAAATTGTATATGGCAGGCGGGGGTTTTAGCGGTCTGACAAGTCAGACCTTGCGCCCACTCTCCTGCGGGTCTGACACTTCCGATTGCATACCACCAACCATAAAACTAAAAAAGGCCAATATACATCCTCAGGAAATAGTAACTTAGCCAATAAACTTTACATTTTCAACTAACCAATATGAAAAAGCTGATAAAAAACCAATTGGTATTGTTCTTTCTGATTTTTGGTTTTGCCACTTTCTTTTATTTGTACAGGCTTGGTTTCAGCGATTTGTGGAGCGATGAGATTTATACCAAATCAATGTTAAGCGGTTCTTTATCCGACTTCTATTCCAAATTTAAAAACGACCTACACCCGCCACTGTACTACCTGGGATTAAGACTCTTTACGGCGCTGTTCGGCACAAACGTTATAACATTACGCTTATTCTCTGTTATGGGGATATTGTCGACCTTATTACTGGGTTATTTAACCGGTCGGCGAATTTTTGGGAAACAAGGAGCATTGTATTTTTGCCTGCTGTTTATTTCTGTTCCCATGCTGGCAGCTTACTCGCACCAGGCACGCATGTACACCTGGGCCACCTTTGCGGTAACAGGGGTGTTTATGTATTCGTACCTGTTCATAAAAACAGGCAAAACCCGCGACCTGCGCCTGCTTTTTGTTTTCACTTTGGTTGCCATGTATTTGCACTATTACAGTATGGCTGCCGCCTTTGTGGCCAACCTATTTGTTTTTCTGTACCTACTGTTTACACAAAATATAAAGTGGCGCCCTCATTTATATGCATCGTTATTGGCAATTGTATTGTTCCTGCCATGGCTAACCATGTTTTTTGTGCAGGTAAACAGAGTGCAAGAGGCTTTTTGGGCTCCTCCGGTTAGTTTCAATGGAATTTACTCGTGTATTACCATTCCGTTCACCGAACAATTCTGGACATCGCAATATTCCATTGCCTTAACAATTTTAAGTTACAGCCTTATTGTTATTACCCTTATTCTGAGTTTTACAAAATCGTTCTCTGAATACCGCCTGGTTTTATGGTTTTCGCTAACAATATTTTTAGGAACCATTTTGCTTGTTATACTCATTTCCATGATTTCACAGCCCATTTTATCCACGCGTTACGTTATGGCAATTGTTACCATGCTTATTGTGGCGCCAACTATTCTATTTATCCGCATGAAAATAGTATGGTTGAAGGTTGTTTTGATAACTGCTCTTCTCCTTTTGAGTTTACGAATTTCTGTTTCAGTATTCAGTTTTTCATACGGACCTTATCAACAAACCATCAAGCATCTCACCACCACTTATCCCGACATAGAAAAAGTCCTGCATATTACCGAGGTAACCGCCGGTCCATTGGTAGAATACAGTGGAAATACGGACTTAAATCATTACTGGCTCAAAGCTGAAATGTCGAATGTTGATGCCTTTACCGAAGTTCATCAATTCAATAATCCCGATGAATTTTTACAACCCGGCGAAGAATTCTGCGCCATTAGGTTTAATAACCTGGAATTGAATATGGAGAACCTTAACCGGGTTATGTCAGAATCACTACTGATAAAAATAGATACGGTAAGCGACAATAAATTCAAGAATGGAATCTTCATGCAGCTTTATCTGCTAAAATACAAAGGCAAACAAAATGAATAACAAAAGTTACATCCTTCTGATAATCGGAATTATCGCGATCACTTTCTGTAAAGCACAAACCGGTGATCGAATTGTGATTAACAACGATATCCAACTGGTCCGTCTTCAGGATTCGGTTTTTCTGCATATTACCTTTGACGAAGACGAGAATTTTGGCCGCTTTTCTTCCAATGGGTTGATTATAATCCGAAACGGCCACGCACTGATGATCGACACTCCTATGGACAATGAAAAAACCCAAAAGCTTACAACATACATTCAAGATTCGTTTGGTGCTAAGTTGGAAAAATTGATTTCGGGGCATTACCACAACGATTGTTTGGGAGGCCTCGCCTATCTTCAAAGTATCGGGGTGGAATCAATCGCAAATTCAATGACCATAGCCAAATGTAAGGAACTGGGATTGCCGGTGCCGTCAACAGCTTTCACCGACTCGTTGAGATTTGATTTTTACGGTGAACCAATCGAATGCCGCTACTTTGGTGCCGGGCATTCGTTTGACAACATTACAGTTTGGCTTCCACACGAAAAGATATTGTTTGGTGGCTGCCTGGTAAAATCGGCCAATTCTCGTAATCTTGGCAACCTCAGCGATGCAGTAGTTGAGGACTGGGATACAACGGCAAAACAAGTAATGCTACAATATCCCGATGTTAAAATTGTAGTTCCCGGACATGGTCCGGTTGGTGGATCAGAATTATTGAGTCACACAATCGGTTTGGTTGTGACAGAAAAAAATAATTGATCCACGCTCCTGCAAACCATATTTTTGTTGAACTGTTATAGCTATAAATTCCAAAATTTATAGTTGACCAGAGAAAAGTAAAACATGTTCGAAAAACTGTACCGTTACCTTTATAAAGAAGACAAACAACGCATTTGCACCGACATTACCGAAGATGCATGCCAATATGTTCCGCGCAATTTCTTTTTGCAAATATTCAGTAATGTATTTACCCAACTCGGCGATACATTGAGCAACCCCAAAACCGTTTTAACCTGGCTAATGAGCTATGTAAGCGCTCCGGTATACCTCATAAGTTTAATTGTGCCACTGCGCGAATCGGGATCGATGGTGCCGCAGGTATTTTTTGCGCAGTTCATTCATAAACGCGCCATCCGAAAATGGCTGTGGGTAATTGGCGCTTTGCTGCAGTTTGTTGCTATCGCATCAATTGGAGTAATTGCCTTGTATTTTAAAGGCGTACCGGCCGGATGGCTGATTGTTGCAGCTGTTATACTTTTTAGTTTGTCGCGAAGTATGAGCTCACTGACATCGAAAGACATTACCGGGAAAACCATTCCTAAAACCCGGCGCGGAAGAATGAAAGGCTATTCCGTTTCCGTTTCGGGCGTATTGGTACTGGCAGCAGGATTGTTTATGTTATATCAATCGAGAAATGACGCTACGATATCGTTTTACACCAATATTATATTCTTTGCGTCGGCAACCTGGCTGGTGGCAGCACTTATTTATTCACGAATTAAAGAATTTCCAAGCGAAATACAGGACGAAAAAGATGACAAAGAAGGTATACTATCGAGTTTTGCCCTGCTAAAAACTGATAAACATTTCCGCGATTTTATCGTTGCCCGCACGCTGCTTTTGTGCACAGCTTTATCGGCGCCTTTTTATGTTGTTCTGGCGCAGGAACATGTTGGAAAGGAAGCCTATCTGCTCGGGCTGTTTATCATTGCCAAAGGAGTTGCATCCATTGTAAGTTCGCCAATATGGGGCAAATATGCCGATAAGTCGAGTAAAAATATTATGGCTGTTGCGGTAATGATAGCCTCTGTTTTGGGAATATTTATATTCTTCACCATCTCGTATTTCGATACCCTGCGAAGTGCCAAATGGATTTATCCTGTTGTATTATTTGTTTTGGGAATTGCCCACCAGGGCGTTCGTTTGGGCCGCAAAACCTATGTTATCGATATGGCCACCGGAAACGAGCGTACAAGTTACGTGTCGGTTAGTAATTCGGTTATCGGCATCATTCTTTTGCTGGTGGGTGGATTAAGTGCTTTGGTTTCGCTGTTGTCGGTTGAAGGCGTAATTTTGTTGCTTTCGATTCTTGGCCTGGCAGGCGCTTACAAAAGCTATAAACTGCCTAACGTGGAACAAATATAGTAGCTGCTGAAGTTGCATTTTAACCTCCTGAAAAGTACATTTGCCAATCGGAAAGATTCATGAAAACAGAAAAGATGAAACGAATAAAATTGAGTTATTTGCTGCTGCTGGCATTATTCATTTTTGCAGCCTGCTCGGATGATAGTAATGATCCGGTTGATCCGACTCCCGATCCGGAAACAAAGGAATTGATTGCCGCCATGGATTTGTCGCAACTGCCAGAAATAGAATTAGCAAATCCGACTTTCTACGACTTTAACGGCAATGAAAAAGACTTTCTCAACATTGTAAAAGAGAATGGTGTGAACACGGTTCGTCTGCGTTTGTGGGTTAATCCGGAGAATGAATATTCAGGCTTTAACGAGGTAAAAACTTTTTCCGCTGAGCTAAAATCGAAAGGTTTCGACATTTGGCTAACGGTACATTATTCCGACACCTGGGCCGATCCCGGGCAACAAAACAAGCCGGCGCGTTGGAGCAATATTTCTTATTCAGCCTTAAAAGACAGCGTTTATGCTTACACCGAAAAGATTATGACGGAAATTTCGCCCGATTACATTCAGATCGGGAATGAGATAAACCCAGGATTTTTGCATCCCGAAGGAAATATTCAGAACCAGACTTTCCAGTTTCTGGAGCTGATGGAACAAGGCATACAGGCTGTTCGCGACAACTCTTCAACCACAAAAATTATGATTCATTATGCCGGCCTCGATAATGCCGACTGGTTTTTTAATGTGGTGCGCAACCTCGATTACGACATTATTGGTTTATCGTACTACCCCATTTGGCATGGTAAGAGTTTGGCAAACCTGGAAAATACGATGACCACATTAAGCGAAACATTTAACAAAGAAATTGTGATTGCAGAAACCGCCTACCCTTTTACGCTCGACTGGAACGACTGGACCAATAATATTGTTGGACAAGACGATCAATTGATTCTCCCCGATTACCCAGCCACAAAAACGGGACAGCAACAGTTTATCGAACGTATCCGCCAAATTTCGTTTGATGAAGTGGAAAAAGGCCGTGGCTTTTGTTACTGGGGTGCTGAGCTCATTGCATGGAAAGGCCCTGAAGCCACTGATGCATCGCCATGGGAAAACCAAGCTGTTTTTGATTTTGAGAATAAAGCCCTTCCGGTTTTGTCGGTGTTCGGGGAGGAATAGCAAATTAATAAGCAAAACTACTACCCCCTAAAAACTCGCGCAGTAATGATGTGGGTGGTATTTCCTCATCACTTATAGGTTTAAAATACGACAAGAATTCCAGTAAACGAGTAGACTCTGTATATTCCGGCTGATTTTCAAGTACTGATTTTAATATCGGATCGGCATATTTTTTAAGCACAGCCAGCTCATAAATGGTTGCCGAGTTAAACATTACATCGGCATTTTCCTGGTAAGGGAAGATATTTTTCTCTTCTCCCTTTCGAACCGATGGCCAGCGTTTTATGGTCTCCGAAGCGCGATATCCGCGGTATTTACTATCGCGAATCATACGTCGTAACAAACGATTATCGGCCGTAGAAATGTGTGTATGTTCATCCACCGAAATCTGAGTCAGGGCCGAGATAAAAATCTTAAATGTATTTTCTTCGCGCACATCGGTTAATAAACCGGGATTCATTCCATGAATTCCTTCCACGATTAGAATATCGTCTTTTTCAAGTTTTAGTGTTTTTCCGTTTTGCATACGTTTACCGCTATGAAAATCGAACTTCGGCAAACGAACTTCTTTCCCTTCGAAAAGTTCAATCAGCTGATGATTAAAAAACTTTATATCGATCGCCTCCAGTGCTTCAAAATCGTATTCTCCATTTTCATCTTTCGGAGTATGTTCGCGGTCAACAAAATAATCATCGAGCGAAACCTGGTACGGATGCATTCCATTTACGGCCAGTTGCACACCAAGACGCTTACTAAACGTGGTTTTTCCTGAAGCCGACGGACCGGCCACCAATACCACTTTTGTACCGTTACCGCGTGCTGAAATCTGGTTGGCAATTTCAGCAATCTTTTTCTCATGCAGCGCCTCCGAAATTTTTATAATATCGCCACTTCTGTTCTGAAGTGCAAAGTTGTTCAAGCTTCCGATGGTTGACACATTTAAAATATCGGCCCAGTCTTTCTGCTCCTGAAAAATTTCAAAAAGCTTGTCGTTGTAAACCACTTTTCGCAGCTTATTAAAATGCTTGCGCCGTGGTATTTGCAAAAGTATTCCATCAAAATAAGGCACAATCCCGAAATTCGAAATATAACCGGTTGAAGGCAACAGGTTACCATAGAAATAGTCTCCCAATTCGTTTAAAAAGTAAAGATAGGAATACATATGCCCTTGCTGTTCAAACAACTCCGCCTTATCTTCCAGACCTTGTTTTACGAGTAAGTCAACGGCATGTGAGGTAATAATGCCTTTCTTTACAAACGGAATATCGGCATCAATAAGCGCATTCATTTCCTGTTTTATCGAGAAGAGATCAGAGTCAGAAATTTTGCGTTCCAGACCTTGTAACTCGCAAAAATAACCATTGCTAATTCCGTTTTGCACCTTAAACGATACATGCGGCATCACCTCTTTAACAGCGGCATACAACACAAAAATTAAACTACGGATGTACATCCTCACGCCATCGGGATGTGTAAAATCGATAAATTCTACATGTTTGGGCTTAACCACACAAAACGACAACTCTTTAACCTGATGATTGACAATTGCTCCACAAACCGTATTCTCAAGTTTTATGTTTAAATCTTTACTTATTTCGAGTAGTGAAGTTCCCATAGAATAAGTATGGGATGTATGTGTGTTTCGGCAATAAATTTCAACGTTTTGCATAGCTACTGTTTGTCTGTTTCTACCGGTAAATGTATAAAAATGCCATGAGCAATTACTGTTGAAAACAAAGTTTTTCCAATATAACAATCCGTCTTAAAAGAATGGAATTTAAGATAAACACGAAGTCACAAAGACACGAAGAAACCTTTTCGGGTCGATTCGCGATACATTCTGACCGGGAATTCTTTGTAAAAAGAAAAAAACAGATTTTACAACCCTAACTCTTGTTTCAAATATTTAGCTGTATGGGATTTTTTGTTTTTACAGATTTCTTCCGGTGTCCCGGTGCAAAGTATTTTTCCTCCGTGTTTTCCGCCTTCCGGACCAATATCAATAATGTGATCAGCAACTTTTATAACATCCATATTGTGCTCGATTACGATTACGGTGTTTCCTTTCTCCACCAGTTTATTCAATACTTCGAGTAATACACGCACATCTTCGAAATGTAATCCGGTTGTGGGTTCGTCCAGAATATAAATGGTTTTACCGGTGTCGCGTTTGGCGAGTTCGGCAGCCAGTTTTACACGTTGCGATTCGCCCCCCGAAAGTGTTGTTGACGACTGCCCCAACGTGATATACCCCAAACCAACATCTTGCAAAGTACTCAGTTTATTGGCAATGGATGGAATATGCTCGAAAAACTCCACACCCTGGTTGATGGTCATGTTCAGCACATCGCTGATGGACTTTCCTTTGTAGCGCACCTCCAGCGTTTCGCGGTTGTAGCGTTTACCGTTGCATTTGTCGCAATGCACATATACATCGGGCAAGAAATTCATTTCAATGAGTTTTAATCCTCCTCCCTGGCATTCTTCGCAGCGTCCGCCTTTTACGTTAAACGAAAAGCGACCGGGTTTATAACCACGGATTTTTGCCTCAGGCAACTGTGCAAACAAACTTCTGATATCGCCAAAAACATTGGTATAGGTAACCGGATTTGAGCGCGGCGTGCGGCCAATCGGCGACTGGTCGACACGAATAACTTTGTCAATCAAATCCAGTCCTTCCACCTTTTTATAGGGCAACGGATCTTTCAACGATTTATAAAAATGCTGACTCAAAATCGGCTGTAAAGTTTCGTTTATCAGCGTCGATTTTCCTGAGCCCGAAACACCGGTAACACAGATAAATTTTCCCAATGGAATTTCTACCGTTACATTGTTCAGGTTATTCCCCGAGCATCCAGTGATTTTAAAAATATCCGACTTCCCGTTTCGGCGCACAGCTGGCACTTCAATCTGCTTTTTGTTGTTGAGGTAATCCGCTGTCAGCGATTGGGATTTCAACACTTCTTTTGGCGCTCCGGCAGCCACCACCTCGCCACCATGACGACCGGCATGCGGCCCCATATCAATCAGGTGATCGGCATGTAACATGGTATCGCGGTCGTGTTCAACCACAATTACCGAGTTTCCCGAGTCGCGCAGCTGCTCCAGCGCCTGAATCAATTTCAGGTTATCGCGGTGATGCAGCCCGATACTTGGCTCGTCGAGAATATAAAGCACATTTACCAGCTGCGAACCAATTTGTGTAGCCAATCGAATACGCTGCGATTCGCCACCCGAAAGACTTTGTGCAGTGCGGTCGAGAGCCAGGTAATTTAATCCTACACCCAGCATAAAACCAAGGCGGTCGCGGATTTCTTTGATCACTTCGGCACCAATCTTTAGCTGTCGTTCCGTAATTCGGTCTTCCAAACCGTCGAGCCACTCGCCCAGTTCATCCAAATCAAGCTTTGCCAGCTCCGATATGTTTTTTCCATCGATTTTAAAATGCAGCGATTCCTTTTTTAATCGCATACCTTTACACTCCGGGCACTCGATGGTTTTCACAAACTGGTTGGCCCATTTTTGTGCTGTTTTCGACGTGCTTTCTTCGCGCTGATTGTCGATGTATTTTATCACACCATCGTAACTCATCATGTAGTTCATGCTGTTACCCAGTGGTGTATTTTTTAGTTGAATGCGATCGTTCGTGCCAAACAGTACTTCGTTCAGTCCTTCTTCAGGAATGTCTTTAACAGGCGTTTTTAAGGTAAAACCATGTTTCTCTCCCAAGGCCTCGATCTGCCAGAAAATAAGCGTGTTTTTGTATGGCCCAAGCGGGGCAATTCCGCCTTTGTGAATACTTTTATTCTTCTCGGGCATAATCTTGTCAAGGTCGATTTCGGTAACGCGGCCAAGCCCGTTACACTTCGGACAAGCGCCCTGCGGCGAATTGAATGAAAAATTATGCGGCGCCGGTTCGTTATACGAAATTCCGGTAGTCGGGCACATCAACAAACGGCTGTAATATTTGGCTTCGTTGGTATCGTGATCGAGGATCATCAGAATTCCGTGGCCATGTTTCATGGCCGTTTGCACGCTTTCTTTCAGGCGTTTTGTACTGGCCTCGTCAACAACCAGCTTATCAATCAGAATCTCGATAAAGTGATTTTTATATCGGTCAACCTTGTGATTGTGCATCAATTCGGTCAGTTCTCCATCAATACGTGCCGTCAGAAATCCTTTCCGACGGATTTGCTCAAACAATTCGCGGTAATGTCCTTTACGGCCTTTTACAACCGGTGCCAGAATATTTATTCGTTTCCCGGTAAAATCACTCTTAATGAGGTTAATAATCTTTTCTTCGGTGTACTTCACCATTTTTTCGCCGGTGTTGTACGAAAACGCTTCGCCGGCGCGGGCATACAACAAACGCAAAAAGTCGTAGATCTCAGTTACTGTTCCAACCGTCGATCGTGGATTTCGGGTGGTAACTTTTTGTTCGATGGAAATTACCGGACTCAAACCCGTAATTTTATCTACATCGGGGCGTTCCATATTTCCCAAAAACGAGCGTGCATAAGCCGAAAATGTTTCGATGTAACGACGCTGCCCCTCGGCATAAATCGTATCAAATGCCAGCGATGATTTTCCGCTCCCACTCAAACCGGTTATAACCGTTAATTTATTTCGTGGAATGTCAACATCAATATTTCGGAGGTTATGTACACGAGCGCCCTGAACGATGATCTTTTCTTCCGACTCCAGTTCGGCCAGTTGCACATCAGTATCTTTTTCTACTTTGTTCTTCGTCATTTTTAGCAATTTGGTGCTACTTACAGTTTCAGCAACACAATCAACACAACTTAGGAGGTGCAATAATTTATTTTGAATGCCCGATTACAATTCCGGAATTTCTACCCAATATCTTTTTCGGCCCGAATAAGTCAATTCATTCTCACGTAGCCATGGATTAAAATCCTTAAACACTTTATAGCTCAACCCATGCTTTTGTGCATAGTCGGCAAAGTTGGATACAGAACCGGTAATTTCAACTTTTTTAGTTGGAATTATTTGATATTTATCCTCTTCAGGAATATTAAAATTGTATTTCTCCGGGTTTTCAAGAAGCAATTTTAACGCAACTATTCGATAAACATAACGAGCTGTTTCGGTGGTAATCAGCAAATCGTAATAATCATCTTCCTTTTGCCTTTCAATCTGACGATTTACACCGGTCATTCCGCGGTTATAGGCGGCTGCCACCATCGTCCAGCTTCCGAATTTTTCGTAAGCCTTTTTTATGTACTCGCACGCCACATGCGTTGCTTTTTCAATGTGGTAACGCTCGTCAACTTCGCTGTTTATTTCCAATCCATAATCTTTGGCAGTGCCTTCCATCAACTGCCAAAAACCTACTGCACGCGCAGGCGAAATTGCCCGCGGGTTCAATCCGCTTTCGGCCACTGCCAGGTATTTAAAATCGTCGGGGATACCGTGCTCTTTTAATATCGGTTCGATGATTGGAAAATAACGCGGAACCGTTTTTATGTAGCGTATTGTTTGCGAATGAAAATAGGCATTGGATAACAATTCACGATCGAGCGCCTCTTTCACATAAAACCGATCGAGCGGCATTTTCTCACCGGCAAAACTAACGGCATCGGGTAATTGAACCGGCTCGTATTTCGCTTCCTTTTTCACAACTACTTCCGTATTTCCCGATTGCGCTGATAACAAAAGAATCACTACCACTGCAATATTCATCACCACTAAAAACGGTGCTACATATCTTCTCCAAATTTTCGTCTTCATCCGTTTAACCTCCCTTTTGTTTTTCCAAACAGCAAAAATACAATTTTGCCCCGATTACTGATTGAATAACAATAAAAAAGCCCGACAGTTTGCCGAGCCTTAAGATATCTTTCAGAGTTGGAGGACCCAAAGTGCCTACACCTGTTAATCCTCGCGAAAAACGGGTATGTGACTTACTTGGGTAATATTTTGCAAATCAGAGTAATCGTACTGATAAAAGCCATCATCTCCAATCATAAACAGATAGCCGTTTAGCGGAATTACATCGTAAGTATTTATGTTGGCAAAGTGCGAAATCATGTGGTCGTCGATGGCCGTTTTATCCTCGGCATTGTATACTTTCAGTCCGGCATCGCCATCGCAAACAAAAAGCACGTCGCCTTCAATTCCCAATCCGTAAGGTCCGTCCATCGGATACGACGCAATTAAATCATTATCCACATAATCGTCGGTCAGTTCAATAACATCGAGTCGGTTAACCGTACTTCCACATGTTGTTCCGCCACGCAAAGTTACGTATGCATATCCATCGGCAATTACCACCGGATCGCAGCTTGTAATGTGCCAAAAATCGCTGACATAAACCGGGTATGTTGGTACTTCGATGTTAAAAATGCGCATTCCTGACTGTGTTCCCAAAAACATATGATCGTCGTAAATAAACATGGTTTCCACGTTCCATCCCACGTTTTGCTGACCAATTTCGGAAGGACTTTCCGGAGCCTTTACATCAAAAACATGAAGATTGGCCTCATCAACAGCATACAAATAATCATCGTATAAACCAAAACGAGCCATTGAGCCACCAACACCAAATGTACTGGATTGCCCTCCCCCGTTACTTAAACCGGGAGCGGCATCATACATCGCATCTTCAGCGTAACCCCAACGGTATATCGGGTAATAATGATACTCCATTTCCTGACGCACCTTTTTTATCTCCCATCCGGTTACCACACCTTTTTCTTCGTCCACTTCCGCAAATCGATAATCTTCGTCGGCCGGTGGTAGTGTGTAAGGCAAAACATCCTCAACACGATCAACTTCTGTTGGATTATTAATATCGCTAATATCAATCGCAACCAGGTCGATATAACTATCAGCGTAAAGAATGTTTTCTTTTATGGCAATATCAACGTTACCCGGAATTTCGATAAAACCAATATTTTGTGGATCGGCCGGATTTTGATTGTCGATGATATGTACGCCGGCAAATTGTTCAACAACAAACAAATACCCGTCTTTAAAATAAATTTTACCGGGATTTACGAGGTCGGTTGCATTAACAGATTTTACGCCTTGGCGCAAATCTTCGTACGAAAGATAAATAGGAGAATTGGCTGTAAACTCTTCGGTGTATTCATCCATGCACGACGAAAAGGCCAGGGTAATAAAAAGTAGCAGAATTATATTTTTGATTGTTTTCATTTCCTTTGGTTTTTAGTTAAAAATTATACCAATTTTAACGGTAGCACGGTTGTAGTCGATATCAAGCGAATAATCATTATCGCCATCATAACTCAGCCTGTGAAACTGGTAGCCCACGGCAAAGTTCATCCCAAAATTGCGGGAAAACATTTGCTGAAAACCTACACCGGGATTAATAAGCACTCCTCCTTTACAATCGAAACCGTTTTGTGCCATATCGCCTGGCCATGGCGCAAAACTGCTCCAGATTGGGTACACATCGTAATAAATTTCGTTAGAGTCTTCGATGGGTACCTGGTAACCGGCCTTCAGAAAAACATAAGGGCTGGTTTGTTGCTTTCTGAACCGGTATTCGAAATTGGCATAAACCGGCATGTACGATTCTTTCAGGAATTCGACTCCCAACCCAAGTCCGGCCGAAAAATTAGGATTAACCAGGTAATTTACCGATCCGGTAATGGAAAACGGAGCGGTTTGGCTATTGTCTGAATTTCCGGCCAAAACACCCAGTTCGGTTCTGAAAAACCATTTTACATCCGTCACCGCATCTTCGTTGAACATTGTTTCTCCTTCGCGCTTTGAGGCAATATGATCCACATCGTCAGCATCGAAAATCCAAACATTTCCGGCTGATTCTACTTTTAATTGTTTTCCGTTGTTGAAATAGGAATATTTTCCTTTGATGATAGATCCGTTTTTAAGATAGACATGACCTTTTTCGGATTGCGCAAAAACGGAAAGCGACAATACCGACATGCACAGCAGCACAATTAGTTTCTTCATAATGTTTTTTGTTTTTATGAAGATGCAAGAGATGTTGTTGAGGTTGCGTGTTCTGGTAAAAATTTATTCCATCAGACCGTTTTCTTTAATCAACGATAGCGCCATTGCCATTGCCTGCTCATTCCTAATGATTAAATTTTGCTTCCGGAGAAGTCTTTTAATTGCTTTCTTATGTTCGGGAAATTGAATAAAAAGAGCCTTTCTATTCAATTTTATTTTTTGCAATCCATTGTTTTCTTTAAGGAAATAATAATCCTTGTGCATTTGGTAATCTATAGCACGCTTTATTCCATTTCGATCGATGTATGGGCTCACACTTTGCTCATAAATATACCAGTTCACCAACAGGCTTACTTCTCCTTTATACAATTCTTCGAGGTATATATCGGTTTGCCGGTTATTGCTTTTGTTTAAACGTACAAACTTTCTGGTTTTGCTACCATCAACAAAAGAAAAGTTATTTACCAGTTCTTTTTCAACCATAAAAATGAAGCGGCCATTTTCGTTGTATGCAAGTAGCTCGTCATCGTATGCCTGATAACGCAACTTAAGATCCTTGTGCGTGTCGCCATTCGTAAAAGTAATCTCTCCCTCCACCCACTCGGCAGGATAAAGAAAAAAGGTATTTGCATCCGAGCTCAGGTTATAGATATGCCCGATCATCTTCCCTTGCAAATTATTGGATTTATTGTTCAATAAAAAAGAAGCAATTCCTGTATCTTGTGCCTGCATTTCCAGACAAAGTAGCACGAACAGAATAACACTGGTATATTTTTTTAAGCTGCTCATTGTACCGAAATAATTTTTGAAGTTTTATACAATTTACCCGATTTAGAAATGGCTTCAACTTTAATTTCCAACTCTCCTTTTACATCCGAAAGTTTAAAGTTAAAAGACTGTTCCTTATCAGTTTTCAATACTTCATTATAAAACTGCTCCCGCGTATCAGGCACATTCTTGCCAGTTGCACTCATACTGTAGTTTGCTTGTTTAGGGAATTCAATACACGGTACTTTAACCTGAAAGATATTGGGCTGCTGTGCTAACCAGTTATTCGATTTATCGTTCAACGAAACGGCCAATACTCCGTTAAAACGAAGGTCACCGAAAACCCGCTCGCTTTTTATTATATCAATACTGGCAATATCGGTAGATTTTAATGACTGAAAATAGGAGTTTTTAAATACTGGTATTCCGTTGATTAAACGAAGTGGTTCGTTCGCAAAGAATTTTTCTAATCCATAATTTATCAGTCTGAAAGTTACTTCGCCGTTCCTCTCGCGATATTGAACTCCCATTAACAACTCGCGCGAAATTTCTTTAAAGTCTGGCAAATCAAAAAATTCATCCGGAACCACATGATTATCGGGCCAGCCATAAAACGGCATTCCGTAAGGGTTAGGCATTTCAAAAGTATCGGTTCTGCTTAACGATACACCACCGAATAGTTTATTGAAGAAGGTGCCTTTTATACTGTTTTGGATCGATTCGGATTCTACGGGATTTACAAAAGCAGTATCAAAAGTCAATTGTTGTGTTCCTGACAAAAAATTTGGCGTTAATTTCAGATCAAACATTTTTTGACCAGCACTAAGTGGTTGCAATATAAGATCGGCTTTTCCTTGAGCATCTTGCATGAAAAAGTGGAATGAACCTGTTGAATCGGGATAATAATAATCGAAATAGGATTCATTACCTACCACCGATAATAAAACCAGTTCATTTGCCGGTTTGCCGGTTTCTTTATCACTGATTTGGCCACTAATTACAATTCCATCCTCTTCGGCAAATGCAGGTATTTGTTTATTTACATTTTCCATTTTGAAGTTGATAAAACCGGTGTTTGCATTTGCAAAGGGATCAACCATTTGCGCACTGACTACTGCATAAACAAACTCCTCTTCCGGCACATCAATTACTCCACTAACTTCATTTCGCGTATTGTAAGCGCTATTATTAACTGAAATAACAATCCTGTTATTGGTTTCTGTTGGCAGAAAAACGTCCTTCCTTTCCACAACTGGCAAACGGTCAATCTCTTCTTCAAAACGATTATAAACATACAATGTTCTACCAATACAATCAAGCCTTTCATTGTTTCGGCGGGCGTTTAAAAAAGCATGCGCAAAATACAATCCGGTTTGTAACGAGTCGGGCACGGCTATATAACCTTCGGCATGTGTACCGTTGCGTTTTATTGCAGCTGAGGCAATTAATTTTCGATGTTGCGACTCAAGCTGCAAGTGTACGATAGTTCCATAGCTATGCAACGCCTCCGGAACAAATACATTTATCCATAATGTATCTCCTGAAATACAAAAGTCGCGGTCGGAAAACACTACAAGTTCACGACTTTTTGTAGTTTGCGCCATGGATCTAAATCCTGCCAACATACACACAACAAGAAGTAATATTTTTAATGATCTGCTCATTTGTTCATTTTTATGGATACTGCCAAAATTCCGGCACCATATTCTTCATCTCGTTTGATGGCGGAATGTCATAAAGCTCATGAATAGGCCGTAAAATAAAACCATTCTTTTCCGAAATATATCGTACATAATAACGCGTCTCGTTAGAGGATGAAATCTCAAAATTACCTAATATTATATGTTTGCTATTAGTAGTACATTCCATGTTGCTACGGGCCTGTACATAAAGAGGATCGAATATTTTCCCTTCAGCATCAAGCTGTTTATTAAGATCATCATAATAACCATGTGAGTTTTCAGTTATTCCATGCTGATAAAGGATCACAATCCAACCTTCGAAATGATGCCCTACAGAATCTCTTCGACTATTTTGAACAAAGAATAATGGATGCTTCTTTATTTCTATTGAAGTAGAATACTCCGGTGGAGAAGCAATATTAAATGATCCTCCCTGAGGATATACATGTTTCCACCCGAAATAATAATCGATCATAGCCATTGGAGGGTCGCCCGCAACAGAATATGAATACTGCAAAACATAATGAGTTGTAAACCGATAATACGGCATCTCTTCATTTGAGGATATATCAGCATACAATCTTACCCCTTCTACTTCTCGTGCATTATCAACATCATTATCGCCACCTGCCAATTGAACTAAAGTTTCTTCAATTCCATAAACAGTATCCAGTGACGGTTTTTGAGGTACTTGCTCAAAAGTTGACTCGTAAACATCTCCGTCATATTCTATTTTTAACTTATACTGTTTCTCCGGATCAATAGTTAAATTTAAAACATATTGCCCTTGTGAGTAATGTGGAAGTTGGTGCGCTTCTCCATTGTTATCAATAAGTGTTACAGTTGCAGTAGTTACAGCAGGCCCTGTACTTGCGTTTTCATAATAGCCAACGGATTCGTACAAATTAATATAATTGATATTCTCATCGGCAGAAATTCGTGCATCGGCTACCAAAACATTATCCACCTCGTCAATGTCAGGTCGGTAAATATCTTCACACCCTGCGAGCAGAATGAACAACAAAAAACCATATGTAAAAATATGCTTCATCAGAACCGGAAATTATATGTTATTGATGGAACCGGAATACCGATTACCGACAGTTTAAATAAAGAGTAGCGGGTGTAGTTATTGCTCTCGCCCGGTACTGTTTTTTTGTAATACACCGAATACGGATTGTTACGTCCGTAAACATTATAAATAGACAAGGTCCAGCTGCCTTTCCACATACGTTTTTTTCGAAGATTCTCATCGAAAGTAATCGACACATCCAAGCGATGATATGGTGGCATCCGGTATTTATTTCGATCGGAATAATATACAAGATTTTCTCCGGCAAATTCATATTTAATTTCCGGCAAGGTTGTAGGCCGGCCCGAAACAAGTACAAAATTGCCGGAGAAGCGCCATCTGCGACTAATATTATAAGTTGCCGTAAGCGACAAATCGTGTGGTTTATCGTAAATCGAGGGGTAGTAATCGCCTTGCCACAAGTTTTCTTCTTCAAAATCGCTGGTATTCTTACGCATTGTGCGCGAGTAAACGTAACTGGCATAACCGGTTAACCGACCAAAGTTTTTACGAGCACTAAGCTCAACTCCATATGAATAACCTTTTGTTGGTACCAAAGCCGTTTCAACATGATCGTTCATGATAAGCTGCGCACCATTTTTATATTCAATAAGGTTCTGCAGGTTTTTGTAATATATTTCTGCCGACAGATCAACATCACTCCATAATGAGTTATTCTCAACTCCAATAGCCAGCTGATCTGAAATTAACGGTTTGAGATGATAATCGGCAGCCTTCCATGTCTCGGCCGGAGAAATTACTGCGTTATTACTCAATTGAAATACATTTTGTCGTGTACGCTGGTAACTGAACTTTAGCGTGGTGTTCATGTCAAAATCGTAGTTGAGTGCCAGACGCGGCTCTATTCCTCCGTACGATTTAGACACTTCATTATTTCCAAATTGCAATGAGTCGATAACAGTATTTGGCGATTTTGGCTGATCGGGATCGTAAATATAAACTACCGGTGTACCAATGTTGCTAAAATGATTGTAACGCAAACCGGCTACTATCGAAAAATTAGGTAAAATCTGAAATTCGTCGCTTATATAAACTGACCAATCCAGTGTTTTTTCCTGGTTAAGTTTACGGCCCTGTATTACCGAAGTATCTTGTCGGGGAATAATTTCTCCCGGACTAATTCTGTTGTATACGGCTTTAAAACCCGCCTCAGCGTTATGAAGCTCGTTGGGGTGCCATTTAAAGTTATATGCAAATGAACTGTACTCCAGCTGGTTGTCGAGATAGTAAGCTTCGTATGGTTTATCATCAGCCAAATCAGTTAAACGATAATCATAACGGCTGTACGATGCTTCCATCTGTCCGTACAATTTTTCACCAAAACGATTGCTAAGCTGAAGATTTCCCAGTAAGTTTCCGTATTCCGTTATCGATTGAGAGCTGGTACTAAACTCATCGAAACTGGTGTAGGCCATAGCACTGATTTTATTGTGCTGATTAAACTTATAGGTAAGTTTCCCCGACACATCATAAAAATGAGTTACTCCTTCATTTAAATCGAGGTTGGGTATCTCTGTCAGAATCCAGTCGGTATAGGAACTTCGCCCTCCGATAATGGTGGTCAGCTTTTTATTCTTTGTTAACGGACCGTCGATTGCCAAACGAGAATTTATAATACCTATTCCACCGTAAACGCGAATTGTTTCCTCGTTACCTTCTTTAAAATCTACTTCCATAACCGAGGCCACACGTTCGCCATAACGAGCCGGCATACCACCTTTAAACAGTCGTACATTTTCAACTACATCGGGATTTATAAGCGACATAAAACCAAAAAGGTGTGATGAATTGAACACCGGACTACCATTCACCAAGATCAGGTTTTGGTCGGTATTCCCTCCTCGTACATTAAATCCCGATGATAATTCGCTTACGGTTTGAACGCCTGCCAGTATTGTCAGTCCTTTTAAAACGTCAACTTCGCCCATTAAGGCTGGTAATTGTTTTATCTCTTTTCCGGTCATCTGAACCATGCTCATTTGTGCACGAGGCAGGTCGGAATCGGTTCCAAGAACCGTAACTTCTTCAATATTATGCGATTCTTCAAACAATTGAAAATCTACGCTTCCGTCTTCAATTAACCGAATATCCACCGAGGCTCCCTCAAAACCAACATAGGTAATATTCAATTTAAAATCGCCGGTTGGCATTTCCATTTCAAAGCCACCATCAGCGTTAGAAGTTGTACCTTTTTGTATTTTATTGCAATACACAACCGCACCAACCAAAGGCGCTCCATCTTTGCCATCAAGCACCCGTCCTTTTAAAGTGGCGGTTTTGTAACGGCCCAGGTTCATAGGATTCCCCACAACTAGAGTTTGAGAGTAATTATCGAAGTTGGAACGTGTATCTGCCGATCGTCTGAAAACAACAATTCCATCATCTTGAAAAAAATCATAAACCAGATCTAAATCATAAAAAACATTATTTAATGCCTGCAATAAAGGTGTATTTTCAAATTGTTTAGTTATCGCGTATTTTTCAATCCAGGAATCTTTATAATAGACTTTAAGATTATATTCACTTGACAGGTCGTTAAGAAAATCCTTTAATTCCTGATTCTGATAAGAACCGGTAATCTTTATCTCTTCCAGGGTCTGAGCTACCACAAGCTTATTATTCCCTATCCAAAGAGATAAAAAAAGCACCATATAAATGAATGAGAATTTTTTCAATTTTCTGAACGTTGGTTTAGTTTATATTCGACTTTTATTTTGGTTTCTCGTTTAACACAAAGGTAAAATAAGATCAAATTGATTAATAATCCTATAGCACGTTAACCATTTTTCATCAAATTATGATTTTTGATAGCAAAATATTTGTCATGTCTAAGTTTTTTCCAATCTTTCGATTCCAATAAACCTAATTGACTTTCTCAGTATTTAACAATAGTATTAAGATGAAGCAATTTATTACAACATTATCAGTTCTTTTTTTTGTTATTTATTCTCAGGCACAGGAACCACTTTCTTATTTCCTTCCTGATGACGTTACCTATAATAAAGAAATTCCAACGCCGGAAGCAGTGTTCGGGCAAGAAGTTGGAGAGTGGCATCTTACTCATGATCAGGTGTTATATTACATAAAAGAGATTGCCAAAAGCACTGACAGAGCTATCTTGTACGAGTATGCGCGCTCGTGGGAGAACCGGCCTCTTGTTCATCTGGTATTCACCTCGGAAAAAAATCAAGAGAAACTGGATGAATTGAAGCAGCTTCATTACAACTATTCAGAACCCGGTAGTGATATCCCAATAGAAAAAGTTCCTTTGGTAGTAAATCTCGGGTACGGAGTTCATGGAAACGAATCGAGTGCTACCAACTCATCGGTGCTAACTGCATATTACCTGGCAGCAGCACAAGGCGATAAAATCGACAAATTGCTCGACAAAACAATTGTTATTGTTGATCCATGTCTTAATCCGGACGGATTTACCCGACACAGTACCTGGTCGAACATGCACCAAAGTTATGCGGCCAACGGCGATGGTAATTCTCGCCAGTTCGACGAAGTTTGGCCGGGAGGCAGAACAAACCATTACTGGTTCGATATCAACCGCGATTATTTACTGTTGGTACACCCGGAAAGTAAAGGAAGAGTGGAAAAATTTCATGAATGGAAACCAAACATCGTAACAGACCACCATGAAATGGGAGCTAACTCAACATTCTTTTTCCAACCGGGAGTTCCGAGTAGAAATAATCCATTAACTCCTGAAAGAAACTACGAATTAACACACGAGATTGCACAATACCACGCCAGATTTTTAGACGAGATTGGCTCAACATATTTCTCCGAAGAACAATACGACGATTACTATTATGGCAAAGGCTCATCCTACCCGGATGTAAATGCAAGTATTGGTATTTTGTTCGAACAAGGTGGTTTCAGAGGACGTGTTCGCCAAACTGAAAACGGATTAAAGAAACTGGCTTTTGGAATTAAAAATCAGTTTACCGTTTCGTTAAGTACGTTGGAAGCTGCAGTGAACATGCACGACAAATTACTTTTGATGCAAAAAGAATTTTACGAAACCTCGGATGAAGTTGCTGACAAAAGCACAACTAAAGCATACATTTTTGGAAGTGAGATTGATAAAGTAAAAACGCAGATGTTCGTTGAATTCCTGAATCGTCATCAAATAAAAGTTTACGAAAACACACAGGATTTAACTGCAGAGGCAACTACTTTTAAAGCGGGCACAAGCTTTATCGTTCCGGTAAAACAAAAACAGGTGAGGCTTATTGAATCAATTTTTGAGGACATACACAGTTTTACCGACACTACTTTTTACGATGTTTCGACATGGAGCTTTCCGCATGCTTACGACATTACTTGTGTTGGATTAACATCGTTAAAAAATATTTCCATTGGCAAAGAACCTGTTGAGGCGAATTACCCAACAGGCAAAGTTATTAATGGCAAAAGCGATATTGGCTATCTTTTCAGATGGAATGAATATACAGCTCCCAAAGCTCTGTATAAATTACAGTCGTCCGGTTTGATTACAAAAGTAGCAACCGACAAGTTTACTTTTTCACTTAATGGAGAGGAAGAAGAATTTAGTTACGGAAGTATTTTTATTCCATCGGCCGGGCAGCAGCAAACCCCGAACGGAATTTACAAACTTGTTGAGCAGGTAGCAAAAACAACCGGTATTGATTTTTATGGTTTGTCTACTGGTCTTTCGCCTATGGGAATTGATATGGGTAGTGGCAGCTTTGCCAGTTTAAGCAAACCTAAAATACTACTATTTGTTGGCGGAAGCGCCCGCAGCAGCGACGCCGGAGAAATCTGGCACCTTTTTGACCAACGTTACCAGATTCCGGTTACACTAACCGAATCAGACAGGTTGGGAAGGCTAAACCTGGATCAATACAATACCATTATTTTAACCGGTGCTTTTAACGAATGGCAAGATAGCGAAATCGAAAAACTAAAAACCTGGGTAAAAAACGGAGGGAGCCTTATTGCCTATAAAAATGCAACAACCTGGGCAGCGAAAAACAAATTTGGCAACATTACATTTAAAAAACCTGTTCCAGCCGACACTACACGTTACTTAACTTATGCCGAGCGAAGTAAAGAAAGAAGTCTCAACTACATCAGCGGAGCCATTTTCGAAACGGAAATCGATATAACACATCCGTTATGTTATGGCTACACCGATAAAAAACTGGCCATATTTAAATCCAATATTACGGTGGCCAATTCGTTAGAAAAGAAATATACCGAACCGGTAAAATTCAGTTCAACCCCTTACCTTAGTGGATGGGTTTCAGAAGACAACATTAACCGACTTAAAAATGCACCGGTGGTTTCGGTTCAAAACATTGGACGAGGAAAACTCATCAGTTACCAGGACAACATGACCTTTCGTGGCACATGGTTAGGTACAAATAAACTGTTTTCCAATTCAGTATTTTTCGGAAACATTATCAGGTAAATCCTCCAACACACCACAAAATTCCTTAAATCTCTAAAATACAACCTTTTGCGGGGTTACCTTTTAGAGATTTCCGGAATATATATTTGAAGGACGCGATAAATTCTCTAAATAAAACACATAATTAAAGTTCAACGAAAGGTGAACTGTTGATGGATCCATTATGCAGTGAAAAGATCAAGTCGGTCTTTAAAGGAGATGATTTGAGATGTTTATTACTAACATTTTAATTTGAAGGATATGAAACCACTAGCAAAACTTATTCACCAAACCCCGGCCTCTTATTTACCAACAGCATTTCCCGCACACTATTACGGAATGCCCAACGGAAAAATCTACCTTGTATTCTCACGTTTTTATGAACTGGCTTTTGGGCAATCGGGTATTGAATTTGTTTTTGCAGAACATCACGACTTTTCCTATAACTACGAAACTGACGAGATTATATCGACACAAAAACCTAAACTGAAATTAAAGATCTATAATGAAGAAGTTGATCATCCTAACCTAAAGATTAATATCTTCACAACAAAACGCAACTTGCAATCGTACGGACAAGCACAAGCATTTTTAAATGAAGAAGCAATGAGAATGTGCGTATATTCGGCTTAAACAAATGCTATAAACCTCATTTAGCATCAAATTATCTTAATTGATTTAAGCATTTACTCCTATCTGTTTCAGCAATTATTATTTGCCTTAAGCACTCTTTATGCCATAAATTTGTTACCAGAAAAGGTTCAAAATGGAAAACAATACATCGAAATTAGTTGAAGAACTAAGAGACATACGTTATATTAGAACTGCCGATATTCTGAAACGGAGGGATCTACAATTAACCGACTTAAACACCGAAATAATTAACCGAAATATTTATAATAATTTATTCGAGAAGATAGAACTAGATCACATATTGAAAAATAAAATATTTGGAATAAATTAAAGGTTCCTTCCTAAACCAATATCAAAACGTACCTACACCCTTTTGCGAGATATCTGCACCTATAAATATTGATTAAATTGGTCATTCTTTTCCTGTTACGTTTATAATCTGAATACTTGACTTTTATATCCACCCCCATCCAATTTTCAAATTAATTGAAAAAAAAAAAGTAACAATAATCATACTTTTTCTGTTTTAATTGTTACCGATAATAAACATAAATTGTAGCGAGATGTCGAATCTGAAAATTTTAATCAAAGAACTAGGAAAACCGTACTCCGATCTAAAATTTTTACTCACTTGTTTTCAGGAAGTATTGCGCGAAAACAATGAATCGGAACTGGCAGAAACGATGCCATGGATTTGTGACTTTAAAACGACTGAAAATATCAGTTTCTCACAAAAACATTTTCACATGTTCTCGGTCTGTTTTCAACTGCTTAATTTATCTGAAACCAACGGAGCAGTTCAACAGCGCAGAAAAGTTGAAGAAGGCAATTCGCTGACATCACTGAATGGGCTTTGGGCAAACAGCATAAACCTGCTTAAAGAAAAAGGCATTGGAGAAGAAACGATTCTCAATTCTATTAACGACATTTCAATTCAACCGGTTTTAACAGCCCATCCTACCGAAGCTAAACGGCCGGTTATTCTGAAGAAATATCGCGAGCTCTACCTGCTTTTAGTTAAAAGAGAAAACTCAATGTATAATTCCTACGAGTTGGAAGAAAATCGCAACGAAATAAAACGCGTTATTTCTACCATCTGGCACATCGATGAATTTTATGTTGAAAAACCAACTGTTGAGACAGAACTTGATAATGTGATTCATTATTTTGTTAATGTTTTCCCGGATGTTATTCAGGTATTAAATCGCCGACTGGTGCAGGCCTGGGAATTTTCAGGATTTGATGAAAAACATCTTATTCGCGATAATAATTTCCCTCAATTAAAATTTGGCACCTGGATTGGTGGCGACAGGGACGGCCACCCGTTGGTAACAGCCGAAGTAACCCAAAATGCCCTGTTAAAACTAAGATTAAATGCTTTTTTAGTGCTTAAACAAGAGCTAAACAGACTTGCTGATGACCTAAGTTTTTATTTTGAAATTTCGGCACTGCCCCAAACAATGATTGATCGATTTAAAGCTTTAGTAGCCGAAACCGGAAACAAAACCAAATCAGTAATTTCGGCGTCAAAAAACGAAGCATTTAAACTTATTGTACAGCTTTTAATTAATAAACTTCCCATAAATATTGGTAATGCACAATTATTTGAGTTGAAAGAAAAAAAAGGAACTTACCAATATTCAAAACAGTTAATTGAAGATTTGATCCTTTTGAGAGAGGCCCTGCTTCTGAAAAAATACAACGACCTTGCCTACAATTCGGTAAATCGTGCTATTTATTTTGTAAAAACCTTTGGATTTCATCTTGCAGAGCTCGACATCAGACAGAATAGTGCTTATTACCATAAAGCACTTGAACAACTTGTTGATCGCTCGGATCCTTTTAATAATAAAGAAAACAAGTGGAGCGAGGAGGAGAAGAAAGCTTTCCTTGAAAAAGAATTGCGCTCAGCCCGTCCGTTTACACAGGATTACAGCAATCTTGAAACAGAATCGAAAAACACAATCGATTGTTTTAAATTGTTGAGCCAGCATATTTCAAAATACGCACACTATTCACTCGGATCGCTAATTGTTAGTATGACTAAAAGTTCAAACGATCTTCTTACAGTGTACTTACTGGCACGCGAAGCAGGATTGACACTGTTTCAAGATTCGATGATAATGCAACTTCATGTAGTTCCACTCTTCGAGACAATTCAGGATTTAATCGATAGTCCGGCAATTCTGGAAGAGTATTTCAGCTACGCGGAAGTTCAAAATAGTCTCGAATACCAGCGGAACGCGCGCAACCTCCCAATGAAAACTCAGGAGGTAATGATTGGCTACAGCGACAGCAATAAAGACGGCGGAATACTGGCCAGCGCCTGGTTTTTATATAAAGCTCAAAAAGAGATATCGGAAGTTGGAAAAAAACATGGAATACAAATTAAGTTCTTTCATGGCAAAGGAGGTTCGATCAGTCGTGGAGCCGGACCAATTCACTGGTTTTTACGTTCGTTACCGCATGGAACACTTTCAGGCAACTTCAAAATAACCGAACAGGGAGAAAGCATTGAAAAGAAATTTGCCAATAAAATAAATGCCGCCTACAATCTTGAACTGATGATGGCCGGCAATACACTTAACTCGCTACTACACAAAAATACAGAAAAAGAAGGCGACGAGATTTCTGACATCATGGAATTTATGGGACAGGAAAGCTACAAGACTTACACTGAATTGTTGAACAATCCGCATTTTCTCGATTATTACCAGGAAGCTACTCCTATTGATATTATTGAGCAAAGCAAAATTGGATCGCGTCCGGCCAGACGTACCGGTAAACGCAGTTTCTCCGATCTTCGGGCCATACCATGGGTGTTTAGCTGGGGACAAGCCAGGTACCACATTACCAGTTGGTACGGCGTTGGTTCTACCCTGAAAAAAATGAAAAAAGAATGCCCTGATAAATACGATAGACTCAAAAAGCTGATTCCGAAAAACCAGTTTGTACGCTATGTTTTAACCAATGTTGACACGAGTTTGGCCAGCACCGATACCAACATAATGAAACTTTATGCCGGATTGGTTCTGAATGAGGAAACGCGCTCTACCATATTAAACCTGCTTTTGGAAGAGTTCGAAAAAACGCAAAAATTGATGAATGAATTACTCGGACGCCCCATAAACGAGCGTCGCAAAAGCCATTATTACTCAACTCAACTGCGTGCAGAAGCATTGGATACTTTGCACAATCACCAGGTTGAACACTTAAAAAAATGGCGAGCTGAGAATGGCGAAACTTCCGGGAAAAGTGAAACGCTTAACCAGCTATTACTCTCGGTGAATGCCATTGCCAATGCAATGGGAACAACAGGTTAATTCTTAATTGAAATCAATTTACCTAACCATTTTTTTATTCATCTGAATACACAGAACTTTTTAGCAATGAAAATTCTTTTAAAAATTTTAAAAATAATCCTCGTTACCCCACTGATTCTAATCCTCGCCTTTTTGATCGTTCTGTGCATAAAATATTCCCCTACTTATGTTTACCGATTAGCGACCATGAATGTGGCCGATGTTTACGATTACCAAAAATTTGAGAACAGAAATATTAAAGGATCAACTGATGCTTTCCGTTTCGCGGAAGCTGCCGATGAAGATTTTGTAGAAACCTTATTTAGGGATAGAGTCGAGCAATCAGGATTTAGTTCGTTTGATGAGTGGGCTGAAAAATCGCAAACCACTGCTCTCATATTCATACGCAAAGACACCATTGTGTATGAAAAATATTTCAATGGTTTTTCAAGGGATTCCTATTTTCATTCGCAGTCGATGGCAAAATCATTTATCTCGTTTTTAATTGGTGCTGCTATTGAAGACGGATTAATTGGCAGCGTTAACGATCCGATGACAAAATATATTCCTGAACTCAAGGAAAGGAATCCCGATTTTGAGGAAATTACTATTAAAAATCTGCTTGAAATGCGTTCGGGATTAAAGTATTTTACCGGATATATTCCGGGAACTTACATTCACCTACCGTGGCATGCCGAGGCAGTCGGTTACTATCACCCAAACGTTCGTAAACTACTACTCAAAAAGGTAGAAATAGATAGAGAACCCGGAAAATCATTTCAATACAATAATTACAACACCAGCTATTTGGGATTGATTATTGAACGGGCAACAAATAAAACGGTTTCGGAATATTTGGAGGAGAAACTATGGTCGAAAATTATGGAATACGACGCCCTTTTTTCCATCGACAGCAAACGGTCGGGTTTTGAATACATGCCGAGCCGGTTGATTGCCCGCGCCATTGATTATGCGCGTTTTGGCCGACTTTTCTTAAATAAAGGTACCTGGAATGGCAAACAAGTAATTTCCAAGAATTGGGTGCAGGAATCAACGCGCGAGAACAAACAAATACCGCGTAATATTTACCCCGATTGGTTTGGCGGCGACAACTTCAAACACGTATATTACAATTACCAGTGGTGGGGCCAAACCAATTGCGATTCCACTTTTCAGTTTATGGCCTCCGGCAACCTGGGACAAAACATTTATGTTATCCCTGACAAAGAAATTATCATTGTTCATTGTGGCAATTCGCTGGAACATTACGGAGATTTTGACCTTTGGAATGTGACTGACAAAATCAGGGAAATACAAGCCACAAAATTTCGTTAATCAATGTTTTTCTTATCGTTGCGAAGACAGAACAGACGTAACCGATATCGAATTACTGTTCTTGTGGCAGGTTTAAAAAATAAGCACTCCGAAACAATGCCTGTGCAAAAAATTAAAAAGATGATAGTACGCTAATTATTTGAGGCAACCAAAAACACAAATTCAATCCCCGTTAATAAGATGTTAAAGTTTATTTTTTGTGTCTCATATCACAACATTTCAAAATCAATTTGTGTTATATAGTATCGTTTTTTGATTTTACGGTACCGAAAATAGAACTCAATGATTAAGAATTTACTATATAGTCTGTCCCCCAGGCGCCTGTCGATATTAAACCGATATTACCGCATTACGCAGTTTTATCCCTTCCTGAAAAGCACTGCTTATAAAGGAGGAACTGTGGCTGCTGTTTTTATCGCTTTAGTGGTTGGCCTCGAAATATTTCTGTTGGATTTTAATTTAATCCTCAACAACCTGGTAGCTACTTATTCACCAAAAATCATTTATTCGGTATTTCTTTTATCCGAAACATTATTAGGATTGGTACCACCCGAGATGTTTATTGCCTGGGCCTCGAAACTGGAGATTCCATGGGGGGCGCTGTTTATTTTGGCTACACTATCGTATTTAGGAGGTATAATTTCTTACTTCCTCGGAACGCGTCTGTTTCTTATTCCATCGGTTAAAAATCACATCGAAAATAAAATTCAGAAACACATTGTCAACCTCCGGAAATGGGGCGGTATATTTGTTTTCCTGGGAGCTGTTTCGCCGGTTCCCCACTCTGTTGTAAGTCTGGCATCGGGTCTTATCGGGTACAATTTTAAAAGCTACTTACTGTGGTCGCTCTTTAGGTATTTTCGCTTTGTAATTTATGCTCTGGTGATTTTTGGTATTTTTTAAGCTTGTTGCTCTTCCTCCTCAAACTGGTGTAGTAGCCGTGCATATTTACCACCATATTTTAGCAGCTCTTCATGGTTCCCTCGCTCGATAATTCTACCGTCTTCGAGCACCAAAATCATATCCGAATTTTTAATCGTACTTAAACGGTGTGCCACTGCAATAACCGTTTTTTTAGAGAAGATATTGGCAATGGCTTTTTGGATGTACTGCTCGGTAATTGAATCAACAGCACTGGTAGCTTCATCAAGGATGATCAACTCGCTATTACCGGCAATAGCTCGTGCAAACGAGATCAATTGCGCCTGTCCTTTCGAGAGATTATCGCCATTATCCTGAACAACAAACTGATATTTGTTGGGTAACTGATCGATAAAATAATTGGCATACACAAAGGATGCCGACTGCTCCACGTCGCTTTGAGAAATGGATTTACGTCCGAGCGAGATATTAAATTCAACTGTATCGTTAAACATGTAAATATCCTGCTGCATAATGGAAATCGTTTCCCGAATCTGTCCAATGGGAATTTCGGACAATTCGATTCCGTTAATTTTTATGCTTCCGCGATAACCGGTGTATGTTTTTGCCAATAAGCGAATAATCGTTGATTTCCCGGATCCTGTGGTGCCGACCAACGCCAACCGATCGCCTTTTTTTAGCTTAAACGACACATCTTTCAGCACATCAGGCGTGTCTTCCGAATAGCGGAAAAACACATTTTTAAACTCAATTTTCTGCAAAGCTATTGCTTCGGGAACTGTTTCTGAAGATTCTGCTTTGGGATCTTCCACCTGTTGCTCAAACATCTCGCTAATGTGCTCGAGCGCTGACATTGCTCGTTGAATGGTTGAAATTTGCTGGGCAAACTGTTTTACCGGCACAAAAAGTCGCTCTAAAGTGGTTACAAATACGATCAGGATTCCCAGCGTATAGCCGTAATCCCAAATTTGAATAGCGCCGTACCAAATAACCAAAGCCGTGGCCACCGAAGTAATTCCTTCCACAATCGAATAAAGGAACGAATCGTAAACATTCGATTTGTTTTGAGCATCGCAAAACTGTTTGTTCAGGTCATCGTATTTATTCAGTACTTTTTCTTCGGCTGCAAAAAGCTGAACGGTTTTCATTCCTGTTAGTGCCTCCTGCAAATAAGCAGCCGATTTTGCCAAACTCGTGCGAGATGTATTATAAGCTTTTCGGATCTTTTTACGCAAAAAGTTAATCACCAAAATAATTACCGGAACCACCAATAGCAGCACTAACGTCAGACGCCAATTGATGTAAAAAAGATAGCCCACCAATGCCAGTGTTTTTATACTGTCGGCCAGCAAACCGAGCACTCCGGCTGCAAACGAATCCGATACGGATTCCATATCGCTGGTCAACCTCGACAAGGTTACACCAATTGGCTTTTTATCAAAATAACTCAGTGGAAAACGCAAGGATTTTCCAAATAAACGGCGGCGAAGATCAACAACTGCCAGACCTCCTGCTTTAGAAAAAGAGTAACTGTAAACCCCGTCGAACAGAATGTTTAAGATCAATGCCACAGCCAGAAAAATAGTCTGCCTGACCAGGCCGTC